>CAZZVZ010000080.1:0-10392 GCA_964657655.1 Gammaproteobacteria bacterium
CGTATTGATGCCAAACGACTCGGCCAGCAGCGGCCCGCCGCGCAGGGCTCGAATGGCGCGGCCCGGCCGCGAGTCGAGCAGTTGCGCGACACAAAGCATCGAGATGCCGACCGCAATCCAGATCAGGAAATAGATCTGCCGGCCGTGCTCGAGCGAAATGCCAAAGAAGTGGATCGGTGGCAGGCCGTTGAGGCCATCGTAACGTCCAAGCCAGCTCATGTTGCCAAACAGGTAGAACAGGCTGATGCCCCAGGCGAGCGTGCCGAGCGGCAGGTAGTGGCCGGAAAGACGCAGCGTGATGCCGCCCAGCGCGAACGCCACCAGGCCGGTAATCACAAGGCCGATCGGCAGGGTCAGCCAGGGCGACACGCCATAATTGAGCGACAGCACGCCGGTGACGTAGGCACCAAGCCCGACAAAGGCGGCCTGACCGAAAGAGGTCAGGTTGGCCACCCCGGTCAACAGCACCAGGCCGAGCACCACCAGGGTCGACAGGCCGATGTAATTGAGCAGCGTGACCGAGAATTCGGGCGTGATCGACAGCAGCGGCAAGAGGATCAAGAGCAGCACCAGCACCAGGGCCGGCCACGGTACTCGACGCACTGTCATTCTTCATCCTCCAGCACCGGGTGCATGAAGGAACGCCACAACAGCACCGGGATGATGAGTGTGAAGACGATCACTTCCTTGAAGGCGCTGGCCCAAAAGGAAGAGAACGATTCCAACAGCCCGACCAGCAGGGCGCCGATGGCAGCCAGCGGGTAGCTGCCAAGGCCGCCCATGATGGCGGACACGAAGCCTTTCAGGCCGATCAGGAAGCCCGAGTCGTAGTACACCGTTGTGACCGGTGCGATCAGCATGCCCGAGAAGGCGCCGATCAGTGCTGCCAGGGCAAAGGTGAGCCGCCCCGACAGGGTGGTGCTGATCGCCACCAGACGCGCGCCGCGGCGATTGACGGCGGTGGCGCGCAGTGCCTTGCCGTACAGGGTGCGCTCGAACAGCAGATAAAGAAGCCCGATCAGAAGCAGGCTGGCCAGCACCACGAACAGGCTCTGGTTCGAGACGTCGAGCGCGCCCAGATGCATGCGCCCTTCGACGAAAGGCGGGGTGCGCGATCCCTCGGCGCCAAAGAACACCAGGCCAAGACCGGTCATCGCGAAATGCACGCCGACCGAGACGATCAGCAGCACCAGCACCGACGCCTCGGCCACCGGCTGATAGGCGACCCGATAGATGAGCGGTCCCATCTGCACGATCAGCGCCAGCACCACCAGCACGTCGACCCAGAGCGGCACCTGGGCGTGTGCCGCCCAGAACGCCAGACCGAACGCCACACCCGGCAAGGCCAGGTCGACCACGAAAGCAGAGACGAGGCGCGCGTAACGGCGCGACGAGACGGCCTGCTTGACGTCCATCAGGAATGCCAACAGGCCGCAGCCGAGCAACAGCCAGGCGGTGCCGGGCAGGTGCTGCGACAGCAGCGCCGCAAGACTCAGCGCACCATAGGTGACGAACTCGCCCTGGGGAATGAAGATGACGCGCGTGACCGTAAAGATCAGCACCAGCGCGAGCGCCAACAGCGCATAGATCGCGCCGTTGACGATACCGTCCTGCAAAAGGATCAGAACAATCGATAAATCCACAACGCTCTAATCCTCAGCCACACACCTGTTGAAAAAAGCCGAGCTACTTTACCAGAACCCACTTGCCGTCTTGAATCGTGACCATCACGCGGCCACGCGTATCAAGGCCGCTGTGATCGGTCTTGGACATGGTGGCGACACCATGTGACATCGGCACTTCGTGCAGGTTCTCGAGCGCGTCGCGCAGGGCCGACCGGAACGCCGGCGTGCCTGGCTGCGCAGTCTTGAGTGCCTCGGGCGCTGCATGCTGCAAAAGAATCACGGCGTCCCACAGGTGGCCGCCGAAGGTGGCGACCGATCCGACGCCATAGGCCTGCTCGTAGGCATGCGTGTACTCCATGCCAACTTTCTTGGTCGGATTGCTGTCGGGCAGCTGGGCTGCCACGAGCAGTGGCCCCGAAGGCAGCAGCGTGCCGTTGCATTCCTTGCCGCAAACGCGCAGGAAATCATTGTTGGCCACGCCGTGCGTCTGGTAGTACTTGCCTTTGTAGCCACGGTCTTTCAGGGTGGTTTCCGGCAGCGCCGCCGGCGTGCCGGAACCGGCCACCAGGATGGCATCAGGATTGGCCGCCATCAGCTTGAGCACCTGACCGGTCACGCTGGTATCGGAGCGGCTGTAAGCCTCCTCGGCCACGATGGTCAGGCCCTTTTCTTTGGCAGCCTTGGTGAATTCCGTGAGCCAGCCCTGTCCGTATGCATCCGAAAAGCCGATGAAGCCGACCGTCTTGACGCCGTTGGCAGCCATGTGGTCGGCGATGGCACCGGCCATGAGCGAGTCATTCTGCGGTGTCTTGAAGACCCAGTGGTTCTTGCCGTCGGCCGGATCGATGATCTTGGCGCTGGCCGCGAGCGTGATCATCGGCACCTTGAGCTCTGTTGCGACATCGACCATGGCGAGCGAATTTGGCGTCACCGACGAGCCGATCACCAGATCGACGTTATCTTCGGTCACCAGCTTGCGCATGTTCTTGACCGCGTTGGTCGGATCTGACGCGTCATCCAGAACGATGTATTCGACGCTCTTGCCGTCGATGGTTTTCGGCAGCAGCGCCACAGTATTTTTCTGCGGGATGCCAAGCGAGGCGGCGGGTCCGGTCGCCGACAGCGTGATGCCGACCTTGATCTGGGCGTGCGCCAGGGGCAAATACAGCAGCGCGGCGGCAGCGCCGGCGCACAGCGCTTTTTTAATCAACATTGTCTCCTCCGTGGGTCGATCCGCCTTGGATGCCTGGGAAAAGGACGGCGGATTCAACAAAAAGTCGTGACGGGCATGGCCATGTGGCACGCCCGCGTGGGCGTTCCGTTTTACCTGAAGTCGCGCTTTTAGACCATCGGGAAACCCCTGAGGAACGGCTTTCTGGTCGAAATCGGCCAGGCGCGATGCTATTACGCATGCTGCGTTCTCAGTACACTTATGGCGTATGGATGAGAACCCGACCTTCGCACCGACCATTCTTGCGGCCACCATCCCGCTGTTGCGGCTTGGGCGCTATCAGATCCTGGCCGAGCTGGGACAGGGCGCGATGGGTGTGGTGTACGAAGCGCGCGACCCCACGCTCGAGCGGCACGTGGCGCTCAAGACTGTGCGATTACCGTCCAACATGCAGAACTCCACCGAGTTTCGCGCAAGGTTTCATGCCGAAGCCAAATCTGCCGGACAGCTGTCGCATCCCAACATCGTCACCATCTATGACTTTGGCGAAGCCGACGACACCGCCTTCATCGCCATGGAACTGCTGCGCGGCGAGACACTGCGCGAACTGCTCGACCGGCAGCGCTTTAGCGTGCGCCGCGCGGTGCGTTATGCGATCCAGATCGCCGACGGCCTGTCGGCCGCCCACGCGCTGGGCGTGATCCACCGCGACATCAAGCCGGCCAATGTGGTGCGGCTGGAAAGCGGCATACTCAAGATCACCGACTTTGGCATCGCCCAGCTGCCGGCCAGCAACCTGACGCAGGCCGGCACCTTGCTCGGCACGCCACGCTACATGTCGCCCGAGCTGATCCGCGGTGTGCGCGTGGATCCACGCTCGGACATCTTCTCGCTCGGCGTGGTGCTCTACGAGATGCTGACCAGCCAGGTGCCGTTCGATGGCGACTCGCTATCGGCCATCATGTACAAGGTGGTCAATGAGCCCCCGATCGATCCGCGCGACCTGAACGAGCACGTCTCGAGCGGCCTGGCTGCCGTGCTGGCGCGCTGTCTGGCCAAGAACCCGGCCGAGCGCTTTGACACCACGCTCGAGTTGAGCCGTTACCTGCGCTCGGTCAGCGAGGAAGACGCGGTTGACCTGGCCATGCTCAACACTTTTGCGCCGCGCAGTGGCAACACCGAGTCACCGGTACGGCGCGGCCTTGCGGGATTCCTGAAACGCGCCGACCGCACGCTGCCGATCGGTGAGCGTGCCAGCAGCAAGCAGATGGCGCCGGCGGCCCCGCCGCAGGTCGAGCCTGCCGTCGCGGCACCGGTGGTCAAGGCCGCGGGCGAACCACCAGGAGGACGTGGTCTGATGGCGCTGCTGCCACTGCTGGCGGCGGTGGTTGTGATGGTGGTGATCTTTGCTGTGGTGCGCGGTCGGTCCGGCGCTGCCAGCGCTGCTGCCGAGCCACTACCTGCCGCAGCACCGGCGGCAGCCTCGAGCATCACCATGGAGGCTCCGGTGCAGGCAGGTACCAAGGCGACGGCGACCGATGCGAGCGTCGTTGCCGAGCCAGCACCCGGCGCTGCGGCGCCCAACGGCGCGGTCGCCGCCGGCATGACGCCCGCACTTGGTCTGGTCGACGAAAAGATCGTGATTGGCGGCTCAGGCAGCACGGCCAGGCGTGCCGCAAAGAAGAAACCAGCGGAAACGACGACTGCCCCCGCACCGCTCGACACCGCAGCGTCGGCGCCCGCGCCTGCACCGGTTACCGAGGTGGCAGCGCCAGCGGCCGCGACCGCACCGAGCAAACCGAGCTTTCAGGATCAGCTCAAGGCCCAGCACGATTGTCTGGTCAGCAACCGCTGCGACAACTAGCGGCGCAGTTTGGCGAACGCCAGTTCCATGGCATTGGGCGCCTGTGCGGCGCTCTCCCGGGAAGCACTCTTTGGCATCTTGTTGCGCACGCTGCCCTCGCGCATCGACGGTGACTTCGGGCTGCCATCGTCCTTGCTCTTCATCGACAATGCGATGCGCTTGCGTGCCAGATCGACTTCCATGACACGCACCTTGACGATCTGGCCGGGCTTGACCACGCTGTGCGGATTGTCGACATAACGATCGGCCAGCGCCGAGATATGCACCAGCCCGTCCTGATGCACGCCGACATCGACGAAAGCGCCAAAGGCGGTCACGTTGGTCACCACCCCTTCGAGCATCATGCCCGCGCGCAGATCGTTCATGCTGGTGACGGCGTCATCAAAGCGCGCTGCCTTGAATTCTCCGCGCGGGTCGCGGCCCGGCTTCTCGAGCTCACTGAAGACATCGCGTACCGTGAGCTCGCCAAAGCCCTGATCACTAAAACTCCTGGGGTCGAGATGCTTGAGCGCACCGCTTTGGCCCATCACCGCATCGAGCGGTTTGCCAATCTGCTTGAGGATGCGTTCCACCAGCGGGTAGGCCTCTGGATGCACGGCCGAGCGATCGAGCGGATTGTCGCCGTCTGCGATGCGCAGGAAGCCGGCCGCCTGCTGGTAGGTTTTGGCGCCCACCCGCGGCACCGACAAAAGCGCCTCGCGTGCCTTGAAGCGGCCGTTGGCATCGCGATAGTCGACGATCTGGCGCGCCAGCACGCTGTTCAATCCTGAGACGCGCGACAGCAGCGCGCTCGATGCGGTATTGACGTCGACCCCGACCGCGTTGACGCAGTCTTCCACCACCGCGTCGAGTTTTTTCAGGAGGTCGCGCTGATCCACGTCGTGCTGATACTGACCCACACCGATCGCCTTGGGATCGATCTTGACCAGCTCGGCAAGCGGGTCCTGCAGCCGCCGCGCGATCGATACCGCGCCGCGCAGACTGACATCGAGGTCGGGAAATTCACGCGCTGCGAATTCCGAGGCCGAGTAAACCGAGGCACCGGCCTCACTGACCTGCACCTTCTCGACGTGTCGCTCGCCAGCCAGCTGCTCGATCACCGCGCGCATCAGCTGGTCGCTCTCGCGGCTCGCCGTGCCGTTGCCGATGGCAACCAGTTCCACCTGATGGGCCTCGATCAGACGCCGCAGCTCGCGCATCGCACCGGTGACATCTTGGCGCGGCTGAAACGGATAGATGGTGGCCGTCTCGAGCAGCTTGCCGGTGGCGTCGACCACCGCCAGCTTGCAGCCGGTGCGAATGCCCGGATCAAGCCCGAGCACGCTGCGGCCACCTGCGGGCGGCGCCAGCAGCAGCTCCTTCAGGTTGGAGGCAAACACCTCGATGGCAGCAGTCTCGGCGCGCGCGCGCAACATTGCCAGCATGTCGCTTTCGAGGGCCGGAGAAAATTTCACGCGCCAGGTCCAGCGCACCACCTGCGAGAACCATGCATCGCCCGCTGCCGCCCCCGGCACGCGCTGCAGCCAGCCGGCCAGCCGCTCTTCAAGCGGATGGGCGATCTTGCGATCATCGACCTCGCCCTCGACTTTGAGCCGCAGCTGCAACACGCCCAGCGAGCGGCCGCGCAGCAGGGCCAGCACGCGATGCGAAGGCAAGCTGCCAAGCGCTTCCTCGAAGTCGAAGTAATCGCGAAATTTCTCGGCATCCTCGTGCGCTTCGCTGCTGCGGGTCGAAGCGAGCCGGCCGTCGGCCTGCATTGCCTCGCGCATGCGCCTGATCAGATTCGCGTCTTCGGCGAAGCGTTCCGCGAGGATATCGCGCGCGCCGTTCAAGGCCGTCTCGACATCGGCCACCTTGAGATCGCCCTGCGCATCTGGCGCCAGATAGGCGAGCGCGGCCTTGGCAGGATCGAGCTTGCGGTCGGCGAACAGCTGGTCGGCCAGTGGCTCAAGGCCGGCTTCGCGGGCAATCTGGGCGCGCGTGCGCCTTTTCTGGCGATAGGGCAGATAAAGATCTTCCAGTTCCTGCTTGCTTGCCGCCGCCTCGATTGCCGCCGCCAGCGGCGCTTCGAGCTTGCCCTGGCTTTGAATCGACTCGAGCACCAGCACGCGCCGCGCCTCAAGCTCACGCAGGTAGACCAGACGCTCTTCGAGAAAACGCAGTTGCGTGTCATCGAGATTGCCAGTTGCTTCCTTCCTGTAGCGCGCGATGAACGGCACCGTGGCGCCGTCGTCGAGCAGGCTCACCGCCGCGCTGACCTGCGCGAGCGCGACCTTCAGTTCCGTGGCAATGGTGTTGAGCGTGCGAACAGAGTTGGGATGCTGCATGTGGGTCGGTCAGATTCAAAAGAGGCTGCGGATTGTGCCACACCCGAGAGGGCCGATTTTTTGCGGATGCGCAGCGATCCGCGCCAAACGCCTGTGTCCTTCTCGAAAGCGACCGGCGATCGATTTTGTTATCGTGCGCACACCACTTTTCGCATCTTGCACATCCATGACCCAAGTCTTCGATCTGATCACCATTGGCGCTGGCTCCGGCGGCGTCAGGGCCAGCCGCTTTGCGGCCCAGCGTGGTGCCCGGGTCGCCATCATCGAATCGACCTACCTGGGCGGCACCTGCGTCAACGCCGGCTGCATTCCGAAGAAGCTGCTCAGTTACGCGGCTCACTTTGCCGACGATTTCCACGATGCCCAGGGTTATGGCTGGCGACTGGGCGAGCAGCACTTTTCCTGGCCCGCCCTGATTGCCGCCAAGGATGCTGAAATAAAGCGGCTCAACGACATCTACAAGAGCTTGCTGCTCGAGTCAGGCGTCACCATCTACCAGGGTCACGCAAGCATCAGCGCCGCCCATTCGGTGCAGGTCAACGGCGAAAGCCTGGAAGCAAAAAATATCCTGGTCGCCACCGGCGGGCGTCCGGTGCGTCCACCCATTCCCGGCGCAGAGCTTGGCATTACGTCGGATGACGCATTTCATCTGGCGACACTGCCGGCGCGCATCCTGATCTGTGGCGCAGGCTACATCGCCGTCGAATTCGCATCGATCTTCAACCGGCTCGGGGCGCGCACCACGCTTGCTGCGCGTGGCGCAAGACTGCTTGGCAGCTTCGATCATGAAGTGGGCCAGCACCTGTGCGCTGCGATGGAGAAAAAGGGCGTGAAAATCATGACCTCGTGCCGCCTGACCAAGCTCGAGCGTCAGCAGGACGGCATTCTGGTGACCTTGTCGGATGGCTCCTGCATGTCGGTCGATACCGTGCTGTTTGCCACCGGACGAATGCCCAATACCCATCAATTGGGTCTCGAGGCGCTCGGTGTCAAGCTTGGCGTCAACGGTCGCGTTGAAGTCGATCAGAACTACCAGAGCAGCGTCGCATCGATCTACGCCATCGGCGATGTCACCGATCGGGTACAGCTCACGCCGGTGGCGCTCAGCGAAGGCATGACGCTGGCCGACAACCTGTTCGGCGAGAAGCGCATGCACACCTCCTACAGCAACGTGCCCACGGCGGTGTTCTCACACCCCAACGTGGCCTCGGTCGGCATGTCGGAGCAGGGCGCGATCGCGAGCGGCCATACCCTGAAAATCTTCAAGAGCACGTTCACGCCGCTGCGCCATACGCTCGGCAAGAATAGCGAGAAGGTGTTCATGAAACTGGTGGTCGACGCCCTCAACGACAAGGTGCTCGGGGTGCACATGGTCGGCCCCGACGCGGGCGAGGTGATCCAGGGCTTTGCGGTCGCGCTCAACTGTGGCGCCACCAAGGCTGACTTCGATCGCACCATCGGCATTCATCCCACCATGGCCGAAGAGTTCGTCACCATGCGCACCCAGGCCGGCTCGCTTGCCTGACCGCTGCACGTTGCTCTAGCGCGTGGCCCAGCCACCACAGAAAGGGAACGACTGACCAAAGAAGAAGCCGGCGGCATCAGACGCCAGAAACACGGCGAATGCGCCATCTTCTTCGGGTGTTCCCAGACGTTGCGCCGGGACCTCGCGCGCCAGCCGTTCCTTGAACTTGGGATGGTTCTTGATGGCGTCGGGGTAGTAGGTCGGATTATCGACAAACGCCTGCGCGATCGCATTGACCTGGATATTGAAGCTCGCCACTTCAGTGCCGACCGCCTGGACGAAAGCCAGTTGCGCGCCGCGCGCCGCGCTATAGGTCGCGGTGCGCGTCATACCCCGAAGCGGTGTGGCACTGCCGATCACGAGGATCTTGCCCGCGCCGCGCTCGATCATCTGTGGCAGAACTGCGCGCGTCAGTGCCGGCAGCGGATCGACCAGACACTCGAACACCTGTTTCCATTCCTCGTCGCCAATCAGATGTGCTGGCGTGCCCGGCGCCTTGACCGAGAGATTGGCAACCAGCACATCGATCTGTCCGGCTGCCTCGACCATGCGGGCCACTGCGGCGCTGTCGAGCTTTGCGGTGCGATCGGCAATCACGCTGGCGCCCGCTGCGCGCATGGCCGCAACCAGCACCGGCCCCATGAAGTCGTCGGCCTGCGTGACGAGGATGCGTTTACCTTCCAGTTGCTGGCCCATCGTGCTTGTCTCCTCGTCTCGTATGCCGGTTAGTCTAGCGGCATCGTGCAGCGCCCGCCAAAGCGCATCGGACGGGCCGGCCAGACATGGCGATCACGCGCAGATGCGGTCGGCCCGTTAAACTGTTGCCTTCCTTCCTGTTTGGTCAAGCGTTTGTCCCATCCTTCCGTCTACGCCGTCTACCTCGCTTCCGAGTGGATCATTCGCATCGCCATGCTGCTCTATGTGCCGGTGCGCCGTTCTCCGGCTGCAGCGCGTGCATGGTTGCTGCTGATCTTCTTCCTGCCTCTGCCAGCGCTGCTGCTGTACGGACTGATGGGCCGTATCTACGTGCCCAAGCGCCGCATCGCCTTGCAGCGGCGCGCATCACAGCTGATCCGTTCGGTGCAGGCGCGCCTGCCGCCACCGGAGCAGCGTGATGATTTTCCCCAGCAGCTGATCGCCGCATCAGAACTTGCCACCCAGCTCGGTGACTTCAGGCCGGTCGACGGCAACAGTGTGCAGCTGCTGGCCGGCTACGAGGTGCCGCTTGCCACCCTGATCGCAGATATTGATGCTGCCAGCGTCAGCATCCTGATGCTGTTCTACATCTTCGATGACGATGCCACCGGCCAGCGCGTCGCCACGGCGCTGATCAACGCCGCCGCGCGTGGGGTCGAATGCCGCGTTCTGATGGACGCAGCCGGATCGCGTCGCGGCCTCAGACGACTGGCGCCGCGCCTGCGCGAGGCCGGCATTGCGGTGCGTGCCATGCTTCCGGTCGGCCTGTTTCGCCGCAACGTGGGACGCTTTGACCTGCGCAACCACCGCAAGATCGTGGTGATCGACGACATCATCGCCTACACCGGTTCGCAGAACATCGTCGATCCCGAATTCATTCCTGGTTGCCCCAACGAGGAACTGGTGGTGCGCGTCACCGGCCGCGTGGTGCTGCAGTTCAAGGCGGTGGTGCTGGCCGACTGGTTCTTCGAGACCACCGAACTGCCCAGCGATCCGCTGCTGGCCGACGGCCCGCGCATCAATACCGGCACCACCATTGCCCAGGTGCTGCCAAGCGGCCCGGGTTACGGGCGCGAGAACACCAAGGAACTGATGATTGCGCTGATCTACTCGGCGCGTCAGGAAGTGACCATCGCGACGCCCTACTTCGTGCCCGACGAGCCATTCCTGCAGGCTGTGCTTGC
>CAZZVZ010000081.1:0-10347 GCA_964657655.1 Gammaproteobacteria bacterium
CGTGATGCTCGCGCATCGCCGTCTCAAGTGCCGTTTCGGCCTGGACGCCCGCTGCGGCCATCAGGGTCTCGCTGTAGTCGAGCGAGATGACATCGAAGATCAGCTGTTCGATGGTCGGCGCGAACGAGCGGGTGAACGACTCGATGCAACCGGTGCATTCCTGGAACGATAGATACACCACCGAGGGCCGCGGTGCCTGGCGCAACTGCTCGGCCATGGCCGGTCCCATCCAGCTCGGCAGCGCCAGCGCTGACGCAGCAGCGGTGCAGTATTTGATGAAGCCGCGGCGCGAGATGCCGTGCTGCAGCAGGATTTCGCCGACCAGCATGCGCTTGGGATCAGCGGCCATACTGGGGTGCGATGACCCGGTTCGGGTGCGACGCATCAATGCGTTCTCGCAGCAGCAAGACGGCACTGGCGATTTCATCGCGGGCGCGCGCCAGAATTTTTGGCACCGCCGTCACCTCGAGCACTTCGGCCACCAGATCACCCTCCTTGTCACGATGCTGGACCCACCAGATGCCGGCAATCGCTGTTTCCTGGATTTCGGAGATGCCCTCGGCGTTAAGAAAGGCGCGCACCTCGCCGCGGCCCAGATAACTCTGCAGTCGCGTGCGGTCCAGGTCACTCATGGGCATGCTGTGCAGGTCGATGGCGCCCTCGAGGTTGGAATCCGCAAGGCGTTCGAGAAGGGTGGCCAGCTCCACCAGGATCGCGTGGCCGCCGCGCCCGAGGCCGCCGCTGCCGGCGTCGCCTGGCGACTGCGGTGCCGCTGCGGCAACCACGATCGGGATCTCGGACAGGCGGCTCACAGCCGACCCCAGCGTTGGAACAGCGCCAGCGCCATCTGGCCGGCCGGCTGCAGTGCACTGGCGACACTGACCGACAGGTCACTGCCCCAGCCAACGTGTTCAGGCTGGATACACAACAGGGCGCGCCGGGTTGGCAGACAGTCCGACAGGCGCGCCATGTCCATCAGGTCGATCAGGCCGACTTCATGCACCGTGCGGCGTCGCACGATCTGCAAAAAGCAGTCCATGGCATCGCCCTCGTAGAGCCTGACTGTGCCCGGCGCACAGTCCAGGTTGGCAGCGTCGATCACCAGCATCGACTCGGCCGCCTCGAAGTAGGGCAACAGGCTAAAACTCATGGTGCCGCCGTCGATGAAGCAGGCGTACGCGTCCCCCAACTCGTCTTGCAGCCGCTCCATCAGCTGCACGCCGGCCCCGTCGTCGCGCAGCAGCACGTTGCCAAAACCGATCACCAGGGGTGGCGGAATCTGATCGGTGTCGGGGGTTTGCTCGAGAGGCATTTGGGCGGTCCATCAATCAGCAAAAGGGAATTCTTCAGCACCGGTCTTGCGCTGCATCACAACATTGCAGAAGTGCAAAGTCTGTACGTTGTCGTACATACGCTCGACCGGCCATTCTTTATTCTTTCTGGCAACGCACGGGGCTTTGCGTGGGCATCAGCGGCCGGTGCGCGAGCGGCCCTGCGCGGACCGGCGGACTGCTTGTCAGGGGCCATCTCGACCACCAGCTGCGGTGCTCAACCATGCATGAACTTTCCGTCTGCCAGGCCATGCTCGATCAGCTCGAGCAGTTGGCGCGTCGACATCAGGCGCAGTACGTCGAGGTGATCGACGTCGAGATCGGTGAATTGTCAGGCGTCGATGCAGTCCTGCTGGCCGATGCCTTTTCAGTGATGAAGACAGGAACCTGTGCTGCGAACGCAGTCCTCAACACGCGCAGCGTCACGACGCGCGTGTTGTGCATCGAGTGCGGTAAACAGAGCTACACCCGTCCCAATTATCTGGTGTGTTCGGCCTGCGACGGCTTTCGGGTCAGCGTGGTGGAAGGAAATGAGTTGCGCCTGCGTGACGTCAAGCTGAATCTTGGTGCATGAGTCGCAAGGTCGCGTCACTTGGTGACGAGAAAGCGAAGCTGGCCTATGTGTAGCAAATGCGGATGCGGCGTGGCGCTGCAGATCCGGCCGCCCACCAAGCGGCGTGGAGCGAACACACTCACGCTGCACGTGATGGAGCGGCTGCTTGCCGAGAACGACCGCGTTGCCGCTGGCAACCGCCGTCGCTTTGACGCAGCCTTGGTGCTGGTCGTCAATCTGATGTCCTCGCCCGGTGCCGGCAAGACCTCGCTCCTCGAAAGCACCATCAGGAGTCTGCGCGGGCGCTACCGCATCGGCGTCATTGAGGGCGATCTGGAAACCGACAACGACGCGGCGCGCATTCGTGCCCAGGGCGTGGCGGCCTATCAGGTCACGACCGGCACCACCTGCCATCTTGATGCGCGCATGATCGGCAACGCGCTGGAGGTGTTTCCGATCGATCAGCTCGATCTGCTGTTCATCGAGAATGTCGGCAACCTGGTCTGTCCGGCCAGCTTCGATCTCGGCCAGCATCTCAATGTCACGCTGCTATCGAGCACCGAGGGTGACGACAAGCCCGAGAAATATCCGGTCATTTTCAGGGCCTCGGATCTGGTCGTGCTGAGCAAGATCGATCTGCTCGAAGTGATGGACGATTTCAGTCCGGCGCGCGCCGCCCAGTCGTTGCGCAAGCTCGGCGTAAATACGCCCATGCTACATGCCGCGACGCGCCGCACGCCGCTGCTGCAGCCGTGGCTCGACTGGCTCGAGCGCGAAATCGTCCGCTATCGCGCCGACCACCTGGTGCTGGCCGAGCTGCAGCCGGAACTGCCAACCGGGCGCGTCTGATCATGTGCCTTGCCATTCCTGTGCAGATCGTGGCCATCTTGCCTGACCAGTGGGTCGAGGCTGTGATCGGCGGCGTGACCAGCAAGGTCTCCTGTGCCCTGATCGAGGCGGTGGAAGTGGGCGACTACATTATTGTTCATGCTGGTTTTGCCATTGCACGGCTGGACGTTGAGGAGGCCGAAATCACGCTCGCGCTGTTTGCTGAAATCGCAGCCCATCTGAAAGGGTCGCGCGATGCGCTATCTCACAGGATTTCGTGACCCGCTCGCTGCCGCGGCGCTGTCTGAGCTGATCGCAGCCGAGGCGGATCCCGCTCGCGTCTACCGCCTGATGGAATTCTGCGGCGGACATACCCACGCCATCTTCCACTTCGGCGTACAGGACTTGCTGCCGGACAATGTGCAACTGGTGCATGGACCGGGCTGCCCGGTCTGTGTGCTGCCGCTGGCGCGGCTGGATGCCGCCATCGCGCTGGCGCGTCTTGCGCATGTCACGCTGGTGAGCTACGGCGACATGATGCGCGTGCCCGCCTCGCGCCGTCAGAGTCTTCTCAGGGCCAGAGCCGAGGGCGCGGATATCCGCATGGCACTGTCGGCCATGGATGCGCTGGAGATTGCCACACGCAATCCGCAGCGCCAGGTGATCTTCTTTGCCATCGGCTTTGAGACCACCACACCTGCGACCGCCCACGTACTGCAGCTCGCGCGCCAGCGCGAGATCAAAAACTTCAGCGTCTACTGCAATCACGTCATCACACCTGCGGCCATGAAAGCCATTCTCGACGCGCGCGATGCGGGTACGGCAGCAGAAGTAGCGATCGACGGCTTTATCGGACCCTCTCATGTCAGCACGCTGATCGGCCTGCAACCCTACGAGGTGTTCGCCAGCCAGTACCACCGGCCGGTGGTGGTCGCAGGATTCGAGCCGCTCGATGTGCTGCAGGCCGTCCACATGCTGATCCGCCAGCTCAACGCCGGCCAGGCGCGTGTCGAGAATCAATTCACGCGTGGCGTCAGCTATGCGGGAAACCACAAGGCAAAAGCCATGGTGGCCGAGGTTTTCGAGCTGCGTTCGTCCTTTGAATGGCGCGGCCTGGGCGCACTGCCCGACAGTGCCGTGCAGATCAGGGCGAATTACCGCGACTTCGACGCCGAGCAGCGTTTTGAGGTCAACATCAAGCCGGCCACGGAAAATGCCGCCTGCCAGTGTCCCTCGATCATTCGCGGCACCAAGAAGCCGACTGATTGCAGCATCTTCGGGACGGTGTGCACGCCGCGCTCGCCGATCGGATCGTGCATGGTCTCTTCCGAGGGAACCTGCGCTGCCTATTACAAGTACCGACGTGGAGCGCCGTTGCAGGCTGAGCCGGCAATCAGCCCGGCGCCGTAATGAAGGCGGCGTTGGCAGCGCAGCAGCGAGGTGACGGCGAGCCCGTGGACGCCTGGCGCCTGCAGTTGGCGGGCCGGGTTCAAGGTGTCGGATTCAGGCCGTTCGTCTATCGCCTTGCCCTGCAGCACCGCATCCTCGGCTGGGTGTGCAATCGCGGAGGTCAGGTCGAGGTGCACGCACAGGGCTCGCGTCGTGACCTTGGCGACTTCTGGTCTGCGCTCAAGCAAGATCTGCCGCCTGGCGCCTTGATCGCACGCATCAGCAAGGCAACCACGCAGAGCGAACAATTGAGCGGATTCCTGATTCTGCCAAGCCTGCAGTCGTCAGCGCCCGATATCTACCCGCCCGCCGACGTCGCGACTTGCAGCGACTGCATGGCCGAGCTGCACGACGCGAACGCGCAGCGCTTTCGCTATCCGTTCATCAACTGCGCGCATTGCGGACCGCGCTACAGTGTGCTGCACGGCATGCCCTATGACAGGCGCAACACCACCATGGCGGTGTTCGACATGTGCACCGATTGCCGGGCGCAATATGACGACCCCGCCGACCGGCGTCACCATGCCCAGCCGCTGGCGTGTGCGCGCTGCGGCCCGGCACTCTGGTGGCAGCAGGATGGTCTCAGAATCGACGGCAACGAGGCGAGCCTTGCTGCGGCACTGGACGCATTGCATCAGGGCTTGACGATTGCGCTGCGCGGCATTGGCGGCTACCACCTGTTGTGCGACGCGAGCTCGAATGCGGCAGTGATGCGCCTTCGGGAGGCCAAGCAGCGCCCCAGGAAGCCGTTTGCGGTGCTGGTACCGATGCGCGGGACCGACGGCCTTGATTTTGTTCGTCGCGTGGCCGAGCTCTCGGCCGCAGAAGGGTGCGCACTGCTGACACCCGAGCGACCGATCGTGGTGCTGCGTCGTCGCAGCCGGGTGCTGGCCGATGCGGTGGTCGATGCGGTCTCACCCGCACTCGAGCAGGTCGGCGTGATGCTGCCTTACAGTGCGCTACTGCATCTCATCCTTGACGGATTCCAGGGTGCGCTGGTGGCTACGTCTGGCAATCTTGCAGGCGAATCGATGGTGACCGCTCCGGTCGAGGCAGAATCGATGCTCGACCAGGTTGCGGCCGGCTTCCTGCATCACGACCGTCACATTGCCCGAGCGGCTGACGATTCGGTCTTCAGGGCGATCGCAGGACGCGCGCGACCGCTGCGCCTGGGGCGCGGCTCCAGTCCCACTGAGATGATGCTGGCCCAGGCGGTGCCAAGGCCGATGCTGGCTTTGGGCGCTCTTCAGAAAAATACCATTGCGCTCGCCTTTGGCGAACGTGTCGCCATTTCGCCTCATCTTGGCGACTTCACCAGTATCGGCGGGCGCGATCTGCTGTTTGCAACGATTCGCGATCTCGAACTGCTTTACGGCGTCGAGGCCGAGGAGATCATCTGCGATGCCCATCCTGCCATGGCCGCAATGCGTCTCGGGCGCTATGCAAAGCTTCCCCTGCGCCGCATCTTTCACCACGTGGCGCATGCGAGTGCGGTCGCAGGAGAATGTGCAGCAACCCGGCCGATGCTGTGTTTCACATGGGATGCCAATGGCGTGGGCCAGGACGGTAGCCTGTGGGGTGGTGAAGCGCTGCTGGGCGGCCCCGGGACTTGGAGCCGGGTTGCCAGTTTTCGGCCCTTCCCGCTCCTTGGAGGTGAACTTGCAGCGCGCTATCCCTGGCGTTCGGCGCTCGGCCTGTGCTGGCAGGCAGGTGCCCACTGGCCCAAGGCGTCGCTCTACGGCAATCAACTTTTGCGCAGCGCTTTCGAGGCTCGCCTCAACTGCCCCATGACGAGTGCGGTGGGACGTCTTTTCGATGCAGCCGCGGCACTGCTTGGTGTGTGTTCGAATGCGTCCTTTTCTGGCGAGGCGGCGATGCGTCTTGAGGGCGCGTGCCTGGCACCAGGTATGCTCACTACAGCGGTGCGCATGCCGCTGACAAAAGATGCAGCTGGCGTGCTGCGCGCAGACTGGCAGCCGCTGCTTGCCGTACTGCTCGATCCGGCGCAAACCGCAGCAGCGCGCGCCGAGATCTTCCATGCGAGTCTTGCTCAGACCCTGCTTGATCAGGCTCTCGCGATCAGAAGCCAGAATAAGGTCTCGCTGGTGGGTCTGGGCGGTGGCGTGTTCCAGAACCGCATCCTCACCGAGCTGGTCGTGAAATCTCTGCGCCATGAGGGTTTCGAAGTGGTTCTGCCCGAGCGTCTGCCTGTCAACGATGCGTCGATCAGCTACGGCCAGATCATCGAGGCGAGCGCTGTGCCGATGCGCTCTGAGATGATTGCGCCAGGCGACGCGCCGGTCGGTGGGGTCTGAGCGCATGGACACCCATATCAGCCTGGCGCATGGCAACGGCGGGCGGCTGATGCGCGAATTGATCGAACAGCTTTTCGTGCCGGCATTGCGCAATCCTTTTCTCGACACCTCGCTCGATGCAGTGGGTCTGCCGCAGCCGGTCAATGAGGAACTGGTGGTGAGCACCGACGGCTTCGTGGTCCATCCCGCGGAATTCAATGGCGGCAACATCGGATCGCTTGCCGTACATGGCACTGTCAACGACCTGGCCGTGTGCGGTGCGGTCGCCAAGTACCTGACCCTCAGCATGTTCCTCGAAGAAGGCCTCGATATCGATGTGTTGCGGCGTGTGGTGCTTGCTTGCGGGGCCGCTGCTGATGCGTGTGGCGTGATGGTGGTGGCAGGCGACACCAAGGTCTTGCCGCGTGGTCAGTGCGATGGCATTTACCTGTCGACCACCGGCGTTGGCTTTCGCCGGCCGGAGGTGGCGCTCGGCATGCAGCACATTCAGCCAGGAGACCGCCTGCTGGTCAGTGGCACAGTCGGAAACCATGGGGCGGCCATTCTGCTGGCACGCGAGGAATTCGGCTTTCAGAGTGATCTGGCCTCCGACGCCTGCAGCGTGCTGCCCGACGCGCAGGCTCTGCTTGGTGTCGCCGGCCTGCGCTTCATGCGCGATCCGACAAGGGGTGGCCTGGCCACCGTGGCCAACGAGATCGCGCGTGCCACCAGCCTTGGCGTTCATCTGCACGAAAATGCCATTCCGGTGGAACCTGGGGTGCAGTCGGTGTGTGAACTGCTCGGCTTTGATCCTCTTTATCTGGCCTGCGAGGGCCGCCTCGTGGCAGTGGTCGCCAGCGACAGCGCCGATGCTGCTCTGGCAGCGTTAAGGCACGTCTCGCCGGCAGCCGCCCTGATCGGCGAGATGAAACCAGGAGAGCCACGCGTGGTGCTTGCCACGAGCTTCGGTGGCCGGCGTTTGCTCGATGAACTGGAAGACGACCCGCTGCCGCGCATCTGTTAAATGCGGGCGCGCCGCAAGCGCCACGCTTTACTGCGGTATGTGCGGTAACAGACATACGCGCCCGACCAAAGGCATATACTGCGACGACGGTAGCAAACGACGGCATGACCGGCCGCGCTGCGCGTGCCGCAACACATCTGTCATGCCAAAAACCATCCAATTTCACGACAATCAACTGCTGGCCGCATTGCCGCAGGCGGAGCTCGACATCTGGGCACCGGACTTCGAGCGCGTCCAGTTGCGCCTGGGCCAGGTCATCTTCGAATCCGGCGCAAACGTCACGCATGTTTTTTTCCCGACCACGGCGATCGTCTCGCTGCTGTATGTGATGGAAGATGGCGCGTCAGCCGAGATCGCCGTTGTCGGGCACGAAGGCATCGTCGGCATTTCGCTCTTCATGGGCGGCGGATCCACGCCCAGCCGCGCGGTGGTTCAAAGCGCAGGACTTGGCATACGGCTCAAGGCAGCCGCCTTTCAGGCGGAGTTTGCGCGCGGCGGCCCGGTGCTGCATCTGATGCTGCGTTACACCCAAGCCTTGATTACCCAGATGGCACAGACCGCGGTCTGCAACCGCCACCACTCACTCGATCAGCAACTGTGTCGATGGCTGCTGCTCAGTCTTGACCGGCTGCGCGGTGATGAACTGGCAATGACACAAGAGCTGATCGCCAATATGCTCGGCGTGCGACGCGAAGGCGTGACCGAAGCAGCCCTCAAGCTGCAACGAGCGGGACTCATCAAATACACGCGCGGCCATATCAAGGTGCTCAATCGCCCAGGCCTGGAAGCGAGAACCTGCGAGTGTTACGCCGTCGTCAAGAACGAGTACGACCGGCTGCTGCCGGCGGTCGCCGCCACTTAGCGCTTGCTCGGGCACAGGCCCGGGCCGAAACACTCCATCGGCTCCCCGTAACGCTTAAAGCGACAGTGCCCCAATCATTGGGCCTATGTATGCTGGCGAACTGAAGCGCGCACCACTTTACAGCCACACTACCCTTCGTTGTTGTCCTAAGAATTAGCACGGCTCGAGCGCCATGTTGCGCGCACAAGCCGTCTGGGACGACGGGAAACGACATTGACCCGGGTAGAGAACCACGTTGTAACGGGCTTGCCGCACGACGAGCGCATGCGCCTCACCGCTGCTTGTGAGCGCTGCGATCTGATGGTGTCTCAGGTCTTAAGCGAGACCAGCGATCCGACCAAACACGTCTACTTTCCTCTCGATGCGACCGTGTCGGTGATCGCACTGACGGCGGAAAATGAAGGCATTGGCCTGGCCCTGATCGGGCGCGAGGGCATGCTCGGCTCGGAGGTGGTGCTCGATGTACTGACCCAGCCTGTTCGCGTCGTGGTCCAGGGCGCGGGCGCAGCACTGCGCATGAGCATTGTTTCGTTCAGGCAAGAACTCGGCACCAACCTGGCGCTGCAGTCAGGCATGCGTTACTACATCGATATCCTGATGCAGCAGTTCCTGCGCTCGGCGGCCTGCTGTCACTTCCATGAGATCGGCCCGCGTCTGGCGCGCTGGCTGCTGATGAGTCAGGACCGCTCGCGTTCCGACTCGTTTCACATCACTCACGATTTCCTGGCCCACATGCTGGGCGTGCGACGCGTGTCCATTACCGCAGCAGCGTTCGAACTGCAGCGCAGCGGCCTGATCAGATACCACCGCGGCGAACTCGTCATCCTCAACCGTGCCGGCCTCAAGGCGAGTGCCTGCAGCTGCTACGCGCTGGATTTCAAGGCGTGGTCAAAAAAGGCAGCAACCCGTTAAAGCGCAGGCCCGTCGCGTCGGCTGACGATTGGCCATCCGAGTCGGGTGGTTGCGCCGTGACCCATTTCGAAAGAGAGTTTTTTCATGATGATCTATAGCGTGCCGGTCCTGTTTGTGATTGTCCTGATGCTGCTTTCCATGAGCGTCAGGATCCTGCGCGAATATGAACGCGCTGTGGTTTTCAACCTCGGCCGCTTTGGCAGCGTCAAGGGACCTGGCCTGGTGCTGCTGCTGCCGGTGTTCCAGGAGATGGTGCGCGTCGACCTACGCACCCAGGTGATTGAAATTCCGACCCAGGATGTGATCTCGCGCGATAACGTGTCGATGAAAGTCGATGCAGTGCTGTACTTCAATGTGGTGGATCCAGAGCGCGCGGTGATCAAGGTGCAGGATTACCTGCCCGCCACCAACATGCTGGCGCAGACCACGCTAAGAGCCGTGCTCGGGCAGCACGAGCTCGACGAGATGCTCTCGGAACGCAAAAAGCTGAGTGCCGACGTGCAGAGCATTCTCGATGCGCAGACTGAGGCGTGGGGTATCAAGGTCACCAACGTCGAAATCAGAACGGTGGAACTGACCGAAAACATGGTGCGCGCCATTGCCAAGCAGGCAGAAGCCGAGCGCGACCGTCGCGCCAAGATCATTCATGCAGAGGCAGAGTTCCAGGCGTCGCAGACTTTGGTCGATGCCGCCAAGATCCTGGGCAGCGTGCCTGCGGCAATGCAGTTGCGCTACCTGCAAACGCTCACCGAGATCGGTGCCGAACAGAATTCGACGGTGGTGTTTCCCATGCCGATCGACATCATCCGGCCGTTTCTTTCCATCATCGAGAAGGCCGATGCGGCGCTTGGTCGCGCGGCGATCGGCAGTGCCGTGTCGCCCAAGGACCTGCTGATCGCCGCGGGTGAGGTTGCTGCATGATCGAGCAGCAGGTGGCCGGCGCACGGCCTTAGCTTATATGAGCGAGCGACTGATCAGCCTGCAGCGATACTCAGCTCGTCTTGCACCGCGCACACGCCAGGCGTGGCCCACGCAGTCGCCAGCACCAGATCTTTTTCCCCGGGCGAGCGCACCTGGCCTGTAAGCCTGATGTT
>CAZZVZ010000082.1:0-4422 GCA_964657655.1 Gammaproteobacteria bacterium
CATTGGGGCGACGGGCGTGCTCGGCGGTGCGTTGGCCGAGGGGTTGGCAAGCGCATGGCGACCGATCTCGGATTCAAAATCTGCAACGAGGCGCTGCAGATTCACGGGGGCTACGGATACCTGCGCGAGTTCCCGCTGGAACGACTGCTGCGCGACGTGCGCGTCCACCAGATCCTCGAGGGAACCAACGAAATCATGCGCGTCATCGTGGCGCGCCATCTGATCAGCGGTGATCCAAGCGAGGATATGCATTGATCGCCATCAAGGCGCGCGCCCACCTTGCGACCCGACGTGGAGTCGCGTTTGAGTAGCGTCGTTTTGTTCGAAGAGCTGCCGACCAACTCTGGCGCGCTGATCGGCGTGGCGACGCTTAACTCGGAGAAGACGCTCAATGCGCTCAGCCTCGAGATGGTCGACCTGCTGGCAGAACGACTTGCCGCCTGGGCGGGCGACCCCCGCATTGCACTGATCATGCTGCAGGCGGCAGGCGAGAAAGCGCTCTGTGCGGGCGGCGACCTGCAGGTTCTGTACAAAACCATGCTGGCGCACCACGAGGCGCCTGATCGCCACGACCCGCTTGGCAATTCGTATGCAGCGGATTTTTTCTCGCGCGAATATCGCCTCGACTATTTCATCCATACCTATCCGAAGCCAGTCCTTTGCTGGGGACACGGCATCGTCATGGGCGGGGGTGTCGGCCTCATGAGCGGTGCGAGCCACAGGGTCGTCACCGAGCGCAGCCGCGTTGCCATGCCCGAGATCAGCATCGGACTTTATCCGGATGTGGGAGGTAGCTGGCTGCTCTCACGGGTGGCGCGCAATGCCGGCCTGTTTCTGGCATTGACAGGCGCTCCCCTCAACGCTGCCGACGCGCTGTTCGCAGGCCTGGCTGATTACCAGATCGGCCAGGCCGCCAAGGTGCACGTCATGGAACGCCTCGCAGCTGTGCAATGGAGCGATGCGCGCATTGACAACGATCGACTGCTGGACCAGGTTCTTCGCAGCTTCGATACCAGCAAACAACTGCCGATCGGTCCCCTTCAGGAGAATCTTGCGGCGATCGGGCCGATCTGCATTCAAAAGAGTCTGCCGGACGTGGTCAGCGACATTGTTCGCCTGGGCGAACAGGCGGAACTTCTGGTCGAAGGTGCCACCGAGCCCAGCGCGAGCCAGAACTGGCTTAAAACCGCAGCGAAGACACTTGCAGCCGGGTCGCCCGGAACGGCGCGCCTCGCCTTCACGCTGCTGCAACGCGCCCGCAACCTGTCGCTGGCCGAGGTCTTCAGAATGGAATACGTCGTCTCACTGCACTGCGCGACGCATACCGATTTCGCAGAGGGCATCCGGGCCCTGCTGATCGACAAGGACCGGCAGCCGCACTGGAAGCCTGAAAATATTGGCGAGGCGAGCGCCAAATGGGTGGAATGGTTTTTCGAGAGTCCATGGCCCGCAGCAGACCACCCGCTCGCAGATCTCGACGACATCAAATACTGACCGACGCGTCAATCAAAACGCATCAACATCACGAGGCGACAGCATGACTCAAATTGCATTCATCGGACTGGGCAACATGGGCGCGCCGATGGCGCATAATCTGATCAAGGCCGGCCACAAGCTGAACGTGTTCGACCTGTCCGAGGTGGCACTCAAGTCGGTCGCCGACGCGGGCGCTGTTGCCGCCGCATCTGCTCGTGACACCCTAAAGGGCGCCGAAGTCGTGATCTCGATGCTACCTGCCAGCGCGCATGTGGAATCGCTCTACCTCGGTGACAGCGGACTGCTGACACAGATTGCCCAAGGCACACTGGTGATCGATTGCAGCACCATCGCGCCTGCGTCAGCCAAAAAGGTTGCAGAGGCCGCCAGCGCCAAAGGGCTGGTAATGATTGATGCTCCGGTGTCCGGCGGCACGGCGGGCGCCGCTGCAGGCACACTGACATTCATCGTGGGTGGCCCGGCAGATGCGCTGGAACGTGCCCGGCCGCTGCTCAGCCTGATGGGCAAGAACATCTTTCACGCGGGAGATGCAGGTGCAGGACAAGTCGCCAAGATCTGCAACAACATGCTGCTTGGCATTCTCATGGCGGGGACTGCCGAAGCACTTAACCTCGGCGTCGCAAGCGGACTCGATCCCAAGGTCCTGTCTGACATCATCGCCAAGAGTTCGGGACGTAACTGGGCCACCGAGCTGTACAACCCCTACCCCGGCGTGATGGACAATGTACCGGCGTCACGCGGCTACAGCGGCGGCTTCGGCGTTGACCTGATGCTCAAGGATCTAGGCCTTGCGGCCGAAGCAGCGATGGCCACCAGGTCGGCCACGCCGCTTGGCGAACTGGCGCGCAATCTCTATTCGATGCACAGCAATTCAGGGGCAGGCGCGCTCGATTTCTCCAGCATCATTCAGCTCGGACAAAAGCAACCGAAGTGATAGCAGAGTACGAAGCAGCGCCGTGCCGGCCTACGTCTGGTCCTCTTTGCGTGCGGAAGCAGATCCGTCAGATGTCGAGCAATGCGCAAACTGCCGCTGCCCTGCCGCGTCGTCGCAGCTTGAAATGAGAAAGTTCACAAAGAACCACCTGGCAAACGGCGGATCGATCTCGACCGAACTCGAGACGTCAGCTTCTGGGGCGACAAAGATGTTCGCCAGCTCGGTCGCATTTGCGGCTGGATCCTGTTACGTCTCATTCCTTGGATGAATCTCTTGAGCGTCAGACAAAAAGCCGCGTTCACCTGCACAGGCCTGCGGCGCACAAGGCCTTCGAGACAACATCGAATCAGACGCTAGGCGAGCACCAGCGCTGCAAAAGCATCCTCGGAGAGAGGACGATTGAACAGGTAGCCCTGTCCGACCGGGCAATCCATCGACATCAGACACGCCCTCTCGTCATCGGTCTCGATTCCTTCAGCGACAACCATTGCGCCCAGATAATTGCCAAGTGAAATGACTGTTTCGGCGATGATCCGTTTCGCGCCGTTGTCAGTGACATTCTGGACAAAGCTGCGGTCAATTTTGATTTCTGAAATTGGAAAGGTCTCGAGATAGCGAAGACTCGAGTTGCCAGTTCCGAAATCATCGATCGACAAGCCAACGCCAATCGAACGCAGTTCCTGAAAGACGCGGCGGACCTGGTCGGAGCCTTCAGTGAGAATTCCCTCGGTAAGTTCGAGGGTGAGCCACCTGGGATCAATTTTGGTTTCGGCGATGACCTCGCGCACCCGCAGTACAAGGTCACCATGGATGAGCTCCAGGGGGGATATGTTGTATGAAAAGGTGAGTGCGACGGCCCTCTGTTCGTTAATGCGCTTTGCATAGCGGGCGACGCGGCGCAGGCCGGCAACCGAGATGGGAACAATCAAACCGCTTTTTTCCGCCGTCTCGATGAAGGCATTCGGCTGCTGCAGACCGAAAATGCGATGCCGCCAGCGGATCAGCGCTTCTGCGCCGAGCAGCGTACCTGTCTTCATGTCGACCTGGGGCTGGAAGAAATAGACGAAGTCATCATCGATGACGGCCTGATGCAGTTCAGCAGTCAATCGCAACTTCTGGCCAGCTTCGAAGTCACTCGCCCGATCGTAGCAACGCGCTCCTTTGAAGGTTGTCTTCTTGGATTCGTGAAGAGCCGACGCCGCGTTGCGCACCAGGGTTTCAGCATCCGCGCCAAGTTCTCCAATGACATAACCAATGCCAAACCGTACCGCAAGCGCCACTGCAGGCAGAGTAAATTTTATCGCCAGAGCGGCTTCTACACTGGCTACGATCGGGAGCGGGTCCTGGTCATGTTCAAGAATGAATGCAATGGCAAATTTGTTATCTGCGAAACGGCCACGGATTGCGCCGCCAAGAGCATCAAGGCGCATCGAAGTCTGAATAATCAGCTGATCACCAACTTCAAACCCAAAGCCGGAATTGATATCGCGCAGGCCCGCGATATCAATCTTCACCAGCAAAATCTTTCTGCTTTCCCCAAGTGTCAGTGCCGCCAACTGGTCCATGAAACGATACCGCGTCAAAGACTGTGTCAGCCGATCCAGCTGAGCATCGGCGGCGATCATGTCGAGGGCTTTCTGCGATTCGGTGACGTCGCGCATCTGGCCGATGTAATGAGTCGCCACACCTCTCGGGTCGAGCAGCGGTGACAGGGTCATGTTGTTCCAGAACATCGACCCGTCCTTGCGATAATTGCGAAGCGTCACGGACGTTGAGCGACGCGCCTCAATCGCGTCGCGGATACGCTTGATCTCGGGCTGGAGATGATCCCCCCCTTGCAGGTAGCGGCAGTTCTTGCCGAGCGCTTCCACGCTCGAGAATCCTGTAATGCGCTCGAAGGCACGATTGACGTAGATGATCGGAACATCAGGGATTTGCAGATCGGCAATCAAGAGCCCGTCGTTTGAAAGCTCGAGATCGCGCGCCGCAAT
>CAZZVZ010000082.1:4432-10325 GCA_964657655.1 Gammaproteobacteria bacterium
TTTCCTGGCTTCCCGAGTGATCTCGATGAACCAGGCAAAGCCGCCAGTCTTGTGACTGGCTAATCTCTGAAACGAGAGCGCCGCCGCTCTCGAACGCGGTCCTGTTCTTGCCCGCTGCCTTGGCCCGATACATCAAGGCATCGGCCAGGTTGAGCGTCGCTTCTGCACTGTCTGGCAAAGAGGAAAACCATGCAGCGCCGACCGATACAGTGACGGGCCAACCGCTGTCACGCATCGAGCCTTCCACTTCGATCCGGACCCGCTCGGCGAGCACGTGCGTCTCTCGTTCAGTGGTTGCCACCACGATTGCGAATTCATCACCCCCAACACGGCAAGCCAGATTGCGGTGATCGAGACCTGCGGTCAGCATCAGTGCGATCTTGCGCAACACCTGATCGCCCACACCGTGGCCGTGGGTGTCGTTGATCTGCTTGAATCCGTCCAGATCGAGGTAGATCAGGCCGAACGGCATGCCACCGATACGCTGTGTGGTGATGGCACTGTCAATGGCACAAATCAGTCCATTGCGGTTGACCAGTCCGGTCAGACCGTCGTGCATGGCAAGGTCATGCATGCGCGCCATGCTGCGACGAAGCTCGAGCGCCGTCAGCGCAGAGCCTGCCAGATTCAAGAGATCACTTTGCTGCTCGATCAATATTTCACGCGGACGTACATCAATGACACAAAGCGATCCGATCGCAGCACCTTGACTGGTGACCAGCGGCGCGGCCGCGTAGAAGCGAATGTGAGGTGAGCCATGCACCATCGGATTGTTCACGAAACGGGAGTCCAACAAGGCATCGGAGACGATCGTGAGTTTTGCGGGCTCAAGAATCGTATGCGCGCAAAAGGCAATCTCGCGGGGCGTCTCGCAGACCTCGAGCCCGACCTTGGCCTTGAACCACTGCCGCCTCTCGTCGATAAAGCTGATGACGCAGATCGGCGTACTGGTTAATTTCGATGCGAGGCGCACGATATTGTCGAACGCAGGCTCCGGTACGGTATCGAGGACGGCGTAAGACTTCAAGGCTTCAAGTCTTTCTACCTCGTTGGCCGGATGCGGTGCGACTTCCATGCGGTAATCCCCTTCTGTTGGACCGGCCACGCCGGGGCGGCGATGGGTATCCCACCTTCATCGATTACGAGGCGCGATGCAAGACAATTGCGGGACCCTGGATAGGTATCGGCCCTTCAGCACAATTATGTTGCCTCCCCTGACAAAGCGCCGATGCATCGAGGCTGTGGACAAGCCGGAGCGGGCGAAGCTGCTGCCAGCTTTAGCGCAGCGCCACCCTGGCGATGTTTCTGGCTCGAAGACATGGCGAGCGGGTGCTGCGCGCACCTGGTGTTGCTCGCCCCGGGGCATGCTGCGCAAGTTCGGGGCGTGCACGCAGCAGTCGGTTTTGCCCTGGGTGGGGCGCTCGTGCCGATCAAATCTTCTCGCTGCGCTTCAAATAGGGAATCACAAAGAGATACAAACCGCTGAACAACAGCAAGAACAGTGGCAGCAACGGCGCATAGGTGATCCATGGGGGCGGCTCGTGACGCACGCGCACGATGAAATTCACAATCACCGTAGCTGTGAAGAGGATCGAGAGCCAACGGTGGCTCTGCCGAATCCAGTGGCTAAGACTCATTCATGCCCCCGGGGAACTGGCCTTCCTTAGCCGCGTGACTGGATCATCTTCCAGCCATTGCCAGATGGGTCACGAAAGCCCGCGTCGATCGTGCCGAAGCGGTCAATGGGCTCCTGCGTGAATTCGACACCGAGCACGCTCAGACGTTGGAATTCGGCACGACAGTCCCCAACGTGCAATACCAGCGATGGCATTGCCCCTTTGGCGACCATGGCGTGCAGGGTCTTGGCGGTGGACTCGTCGTGCATCGGGGGACCGGGTACGAACAGCCCCAGCTGAAACACCGGCTGCCCCGGGTAGGCCACGGTCAGCCATCGGAAGGAGCCGTTCTTGACATCGGTGTGCACCACGAATCCGAGCTTGCGCACATAAAAGTCGAGCGCCTCCTCCTGATCCCGGACATACAACCCAGCAACTGCGACTCCCTGACTCATAGGACCTCCGATTCAATAAGCCAGATTCAATCATCGGATGTCGAGCGCCGCTTCTCCGAAACCGCCATAACGAGGTTGGGTCGGTGGGCCGCGCTGACCACACATTCCGGCACATGATCGAGTCGATGGGCCAGATTGCGCCAGCTGAGTCTTGCTTCAGACGGCGTTTGGCCGGTCACGTCGTGAAATGTCCTGCCGAAGGTGCCAAGACTCTGCCAGCCGGTCGCCAGGGCGATCTCAGTTACTGGCATGTCGCTCTCGCGCAGCAATGCCAAGGCGCGCTCGATGCGGCGGCTCAGCAGGTACCTGTGCGGTGGCAGACCAAAGGCAGTCTTGAAGGCGCGAGCGAAATGGGTCTGCGAAACATGACTCACCGATGCCAGTCGCGCGATGGGCCAGAGTTCATGCGACGCGGCGTCCATGCGATCCTTGGCGCGCAGCAGTCTGCGCAACAGCTTGGGGTCCTGTTCGGAAATCGTGCCCGTCATCTCACTCGTGGTCGGCAACTCGACGCGGAACGCACAGGATATCCGACCTACGCGGCGGCAGCTGACCTCGCTCCGCCGCAATAAATCTTGTTACCGTCAACCAGTTGCACGATCCTGAAGTGGCGCGGGCAGGAAGAGTAAGGAGGGGCAAACCCGTCTCGAAGACTCGCGCTCAGGCCATGATTCAAGTCGTGAACGTGAGACGGTCCCTGCCAACAGGCGCCCTCTTCTATCGCTTTGCCGCTCGGTCAGCGCGTCGCGCTCTCGGTCGGGTCGGGCGGCAGGGTCTTGGGATCCGAAGGGTCGTGGAGGTTGCTGTCGGACCAGCCACCGCCGAGATCACTGATCAGGGAAACAGCTGCCAGCAGCCGGCTTTGCTGCACGGTGAGGGCATTTTGCTGGTCTGTCAGCTGCGTTTCCTGGGCCAGCGCCACGGTGGTGTAGTCCGCCGTGCCTGCATTGAATTCCGCCAGCGCGACCTGCGTCCCCCGAATCGAATCCGCGACCGCCTTGTCGAGCGCTACTGCCTGACGCTGAAGAATGCGAAGGCCCGATAGATCATTCTCGACATCCTGAAATGCAGTCAGCACCGTATTACGGTAACTCGCGACCGAGCCGTCGTACACCGCACGCGCAGCTTCCACTTCACCGGCACGTTCGCCGAAATCAAAGATGGTTTCGGTTGCATTGGCACCGAGCGACCAGGCGTAGTTCGCCTTGTGCAACAGTCCGTCGAGCGGAGCCTGGGTAAAACCTGCAGCCCCAGACAGAGAAATCGCTGGATAGTAGGCCGCTGTGGCATAACCAATGGCTGCGTTCTGCGCTTTCATGGTCCGCTCGGCAGCGGCGATGTCCGGGCGACGCTGCAGCAGTTGCGACGGCACACCTGCGGGGATCTCGGGGATGACGGGCATCACGTTGGTGCGCGGAATCTCGAGCGCTTCCGGATTCTTGCCGACCAGCACCGCAATGGCATGCGCATATTGCGCGCGTGCCACGCCAAGCCCGATGAGACTCGCCTCGACATTCTCGAGCTGCACTTGCGAAGTAATCACGGCCGAAGGCGGCGTTGCCGAGATGCCGGCATTGCCTTGCGCGACCACGACGCGGGATGCTTCCTTGTAGGCGGCAACCGTTTTTTCCTGAAGATCGATATTGGCGTCGGCCAGCCGCAATTCGATCACGCTGTTGGCAAGCAGCGTCTGTTCCGACAAGGTGGCGTTGGCCAGCGTAGCCTCGTCGGCCTGCGCCAGGGCCGAGTTTTCTTCGATCAGGCGGCGGATCTGACCCCAGATGTCGAGGTTCCAGCTGGCAGTTGCCTGGAGCGATCCGGAATTGACCACGCTTCCCGTTCTACCCACAGTGGTCGTGCCAGCGGTCGTGGTGGTGGTCACGGCAGAACTGCGAGCAGCGCCACCGCTGCTGCTATTGCCGCCCGCGCGCGTGCCAGACGCACTCAGGCCAAGTACCGGGAACAGCTGCGCGCGCGCGATCTTGACCTCGGCCAGCGCCTGCTGGTAGCTCGCATAGTTCTGACGCACGGTCTGGTTGGAGACCTCGACCTGCGGCTCGAGTTCGTCGAGCAGCGGATCGTGAAATGCCGTCCACCAGTCTCCCTTGGCAGCGGCATCTTCTGGCGTGGCCGTCGCCCAGCCATCGGGTGGCTGTTCAGTGAAGTGCTGTGCCACGGGCGCACTCGGGCGCTGATAGTCGGGGCCGACCATGCATCCGCCGAGCAGCGTCATGGAGCCAATGCATAACAGTTGTGAGAGCTTCATGGAGTGTCTGCCGAAAGATTGCCTTGCCCGGTTCTGTTGTTGTACCAGGTGTGCATCTTCACACGCAGGCGTTCGAACCACAGATAGATCACGGGCGTGGTGTACAAAGTAATCATCTGGCTCAGGATCAAGCCACCGATCACGGTAATGCCAAGCGGCTGGCGCAACGATGCGCCCTGACCGATGCCAATGGCAAGCGGCAGCGCACCGAGTACCGCGGCTGCAGTCGTCATCATGATCGGGCGCAAGCGCACCACAGCTGCGTCGTGGATCGCCTGCTGCGGTTCCATTTTCTGTTCGCGCTGCATGTGAATCGCAAAGTCGATCATCATGATGCCGTTCTTTTTCACAATGCCAACCAGGAGGATGATGCCAATGAAGGCGATCACGGAAAGTGGCGTGTTGAAGATCAGCAGGGCAAGTGTCGCGCCCACCATGGCCGACGGCAGGGTCGACAGGATCGTAATCGGATGGATGGTATTTTCATACAGAACGCCGAGCACGATGTAGATCGCGCCGAAAGCTGCCAGCAGCAGCAAGGGTAGCGCAATCAGATTCTGGTTGAAAACTTGTCCGGCGCCTGCGGCTCCGCCACGAATCGTCGAGGGCATGCCCAGATCGTGCATGGTCTGCTGAATGGTGGCCTGTGCCTGACTCAGCGACCCGCCTTCAGGCAGATTGAACGAGATGGTGGCCGCCACCAATCCGTTTTGGTGACTCACCTGGGTCGCCGTGTGATTGTTGGTGTAGCTGGCCATGGCCTTGAGCGGCACCATGTTCTCCGAGGCGGTCGAATCGGCACTGCCGGTTGATGTACCCCCCTTGCTGTTGGAAATGCTGTTGGTCACGGCATTGGCTTCCGCATTCGCGTTGAGCGAGTTGCTGGCCGCAGCCGCTGCAGCGGCGCTGATCGCGCTGTACGGCGTCACGCCGCTCACAGTGCCACCCGGCGCCTGGGTCTGTGCCGCGCCGCTGGCGTTGCCGGCAGCGGAGCTCAGGAATATCCGGTCCAGCATCTCCGGATACTGCCAGTACTTGGGCGCCACTTCCATGACGACGTAGTATTGATTGAAGGGGTTGAAGATGGTCGTCACGGTGCGCTGCCCGAACGCGTCGTACAGAACGCTGTCGATCTGGTTGGGCGCAAAGCCGTAGCGCTGCGCTGTCTGACGCGAATAGGTGAGATAGGTCTGCAGGCCATTTTGCTGCAAATCCGAATTTGCATCGACCAGCGTGCTGGTGTCTTTCTGAAGTGCGTCGACCAGTTTCGGTGTCCAGGAATAGAGTGCTTCAGGGTCGTCGCTGGTCAGCGTGTACTGATACTCTGCCGCCGATTGCCGTCCGCCGATGCGCAGATCCTGTGTCGCCTGCAGAAACAGTCGCCCGCCTGAGACCGCACTTAATTTGGGGCGCAGTCGTGCCACCACTTGATCGGCAGTCAGTTTTCGTTCGGACTTGGGCTTGAGCGCCACGTACACGTTGGCCTGGTTCAGCGCCCGACCGCCGGTAAACCCGATCACTGACTGCACGGCTGGATCCTGCCCAACGATATCCTG
>CAZZVZ010000083.1:0-10308 GCA_964657655.1 Gammaproteobacteria bacterium
CACCGGGCCGCCTGCTGCCGACGCTCTCACCACACCGGCACCTGAGAATTCACCTGGACGCGCAGTTGCAGCGACCGGAGGTGCACCATGGTTGACTCCGGCGAACTGATTGCGGTCAGCACGTGCTGCCTGGACCTGCTGGGCCTGAGCTGCGGTCGGCGGGGTGTGCGGGAATGCCTGTGCCTGACGCTCGGCAGCGCTCGGCTCGGCACGAATGCCGCCTTGACCGCCGTTATAGCTGACGCGCGGTCCATTCGACGGTTCGATGCGTTCGTTGTAAACGTTATGCACGATGTTCACATTGACGTTGTTGACCGACTGGTTGTAGCTGAAGTGACCGTCTCTCCAGTAGCCGCCGCGATAGCCGACCCCGCCATAGCCAAAGCCGTAGTCGATGCCGCCGTAAAAGCCGATGTGCGGACCCCAGTAGCCTTCATTGAAGACGTAGCCGCCGTCGCGCCAGCCCCAGTATCCCGGCGTCCACAGGTAGCCAGGCGTCGGGGCCTGGATCCAGCTGCCAGGAACCCAGTAGTAGTCATCACCGTTCCAGGCCCAATAGCCTGGAGTCCAGAGATAGTCAGGCGCCGGGATCGGCGGCTGGACATACACCGGGATGGGCGGCGGTGCGATCGCGACCGAGATGCCGATGCCGATCTGGGCGTATGACGCCGCCGGCAGCATGGCAACCGAGCCAACCGAGACGGCGAAGCCGATTGCTGTAATTAGTTTTTTCATGATCCTGACCTCTTGGTTGTTGGGAGCTTCCGGTCACTTGCAAAGATGGCGACCCTGATCTGTTATCCGCCGTTGCCTTTCAGCAAGTTCCGTACACGGGTCTCAAACCGAAGCGCCTGATGCATAAAACGGTCGCGACCAGGAGGCGTTGACGATGCCTTTGTTACCAGACGTACGGGGAGGAAATAAGTCACAGTTCTGGCTGTCGCAGCGCTCAGGTACCATTGCGCCTGAAACTGTCACGACCGGAAAAAGTCTCTATGCGTTCGACCCTACCATCCCTGCTGCTCGTGGCGCTCGGCCTGATGCTGTCGGGCTGCTCCTATCTGCCCGCATCAAATAGCGTGTTCAACGGCCAGCCCGCCTACGTGGCTGCCAAGGGTGAGACGGCATCGGTTGAAACCATCGAACTGGCTTTCCCGGATGGACGCGGCGTGGGTGCCTTCATGTCGGCGATCGATCCGCAGAACGACCCTGCGCTGGCGGCAAGCCAGCGCTACCGTATCGGCGTGGTATTCGATTCCGGCAATCACACGGTGCTGGTCCAGGATGGCACCGTGCCGCTGGCACTCGGGCAGCGCGTCAAGCTCGAGGCCGGCCGGGCGCTGCCGACCGATCGGCCAGACGCCTGGCATCTGCCGCCCTCGCCTGCCTTCTAGGATTTCGGGCGCGCGCGCAGGCAGCTGCCGTAACTGGCAATACCGTCGATGATGAGCTGATGGGCGCGTCCAATTGCAGAGCGGATGTCCGGGTTCTGGGCTTTCGGGCCGATCGAATCGAGAAAATCGGCTGCTGAATAGAAAGCCGGACCAGCCAGTTCAAGATTGGCCCTGATATCGGCGTCCACCACGCCACGGTCGCGCTCATTGGTCATGCCCGAACGCAGTTTGAGCAGATCGGCAATCAGGTAACTTGCATCGGCAAAGCTCGAAAGCGGGCCGAGTGCCTGCAGCAAGAACACCACGTCGTCATCCTGGGCGCTCTTGGTAAGGTTGAAGATCTCACCCAGGTGCTGCGCGCCGCTCTGATAGAAGCCGGCGATCTTGGCGGCGTCGAGATTGCCCACGACGCACTCAGGTGCAGGGGCAGCATAACTCCAGCTGGCAGCAAATAAAAGTACAGCGCCGGCCAGGCCGCGCGACATCAATTTCTTCATTTCTTCGTTCTCCGCGTTGTTACCCGGCGTGCTGCCCGGCTGTTTGCCCGAGATGGGCCGCGATCAATGCCAGGTCATGGACGAACAGCTGCTCTTCATGCTCGCGCGTCGCCACATCGGGCAGGCGCAGCAGATAGGATGGATGGACCGTGACCAGTACACTTGCGCGACCGAATGGTATCAGCCGGCCGCGATTGGCCTTGATCGGCGTGGCACGCTTGAACAGGGCGTGCGCGGCCGTGGCGCCCAGTGCGACGATCAGCGATGGCTGCACCAGCTCGATCTCCTTGGAGAGCCAATCCGAACAAGCCTGCACCTCAATCACCTTGGGCGACTGGTGCAGGCGGCGCTTGCCGCGCACCACGAACTTGAAATGCTTGACCGCGTTGGTCACGTACAGCTGGCTGCGCTGCACGCCAGCGGCAAGCAGCGCCCGATCAAGCAGTTGACCCGCTGGTCCGACGAAGGGGTGGCCTGCCAGATCTTCCTGGTCACCGGGCTGCTCACCCACCAGCATCACGCTTGCATGCGCCGGCCCCTCGCCGAACACTAATTGTGTCGCGTCGCGCCACAGGTCGCAGGCGCGGCAATCCCTGGCTTCTTGTCTGACATGTTCAAGCGGTTCCCCAGGTGCGAGGTCACGCCGATCTGCAGCCGGCGCGGCTGGAGCAGCCGCGCGCTGCCTGCGGGTCTCGCTCGGCCCCGCTGCAATCATCGCCTGCGAGCGTTGGCTGGCATTGCTGCTGAGCAGGGCGATGAGCGGCGCTTCGGGCAGATTCTTCCAGTACTTCTTGGGCATTTCGTTTTGCATGGCGGCGAGCTTGAGCCGGGCCGGATTGAAAATGCTGGCGTAATAGGTCCGCCAGAGATCCTCGCCCGCATCCTTCTCGGGCAGATCTTCCTTGTGTCCCCCCGGGCCAAATGAAAGATTCTCGGTATCCCAGTGCACGCTCGCCTCTGGCGTCACGATCGAAAAACGCATGGCCGTGAAACGCCGCATGAAAAAGGGGGCGACCGCCTTGAGAATATGGTGTTCTGGTTCGAACCACGCCACGAACCAAGGCTTGGCGAGCGCTCCTGACTGAGCATCGATCGCAAGTGGTGTTTCCCTGAAACGCACGAACGCCTTCATCTTGTGCATGTCGCGCCGCACGGCGCTTGTCATGGCATGCAGCCGCGCCACGTCGGCATCGACGGCGACCTCGAGCAGCCGGGGCTCGCCGTGTGTCAAGCGCCACAGCAGGCGATACAGCAGTGCGAAGCGGCTTTCATCATTGTGCAAGAAGGCCACCTCGGCGGCGGCCACGAATTCGCGCGGCACCCGCGCCACCTCACCTGTGGGGTGATCATCCAGAGTGGGAAACAAACGATCAAGTCCCGGTAGTCCGGGCTCCCGGTCGCTGGTCCACATCACATCTTCGGGGGCGCACTGTGCGGCCAGAAGATCTCGCGCCAGGTCACGCCAGCTGCTGAAATCCGCGCTTTGGTCGAGCAGCACCTGATGAAGCATCGTCAAGCAATAGCTGGGGCCGAAAACAGATCCAGTTGCGAATCCTGTGCCCGATGGCCCAGGCGGCGCTCGAGATTGAGATCGTCGGTCAGTGTCTGTGCTGGGCGATGGTCGGCCACAATCACGAAAGGCAGAATCTTTTTCAAATTGATGCGCAGCTGCGCCAGATCGGCACAGCGGATGGCACGCAGCCGGCGCGACGACAGGATGCGGTTGACGTTGCGTAGCCCAAGCCCGGGCACGCGCATCATGCTTTCCTTGGAGGCACGATTCAGGTCAACAGGAAACGAGGCACGGTTGGCCAGTGCCCAGGCCAGTTTGGGATCCACCTCGAGGCGCAGCATGGCATCGGCTGCAGGCAGGATCTCGCGCGCGCTGAAACCATAAAATCTCATCAGCCAGTCTGCCTGGTAGAGGCGGTGCTCGCGCAGCAAGGGCGCGGCAGCAAGCGGCAGCTTGGCGCTCGAATCGGGAATCGGACTGAAGGCCGAGTAGTAGACGCGCTTTAAGCGGTACGAGCCGTACAGGTTTTCGCTCAGATCGAGAATCTGTCCGTCGGTACTGGCATCGGCGCCAACGATCAGCTGGGTGCTCTGGCCTGCGGCGGCGAAGGTGCTGGCAGCCGGCTCGGCCTTGGCTTCATCGATATTGACGCGCAGGCGCGCCATCGAAATGCGGATGCCACTGGCGTTTTTTTCCGGCGCAAGGCGCGCGAGACTCTCGGCGCTTGGCAGCTCCACATTGATCGAGAGCCGGTCGGCATAGCGCCCGGCGCGCTTGAGCAGATCATCGCTCGCATCGGGAATCGTCTTGAGATGAATATAGCCACGAAAGTCATGCTCTTCGCGCAGACGGCGCGCCACTTCGATCACCTGCTCCATGGTGTAGTCGGGGGTGCGGATGATGCCTGAGGAAAGAAACAGGCCTTCGATATAGTTGCGGCGATAGAAATCGAGTGTCAGGGCCACCACTTCAGCGACCGAAAAACGTGCCCGGGGCACATTGCTCGAGGCGCGATTGACGCAGTACAGGCAGTCGTAAGTGCAGTAATTGGTGAGTAACAGCTTGAGCAGCGAGATGCAGCGGCCATCGGGCGCATAGCTGTGGCAGATGCCCATCGACTCGGTCGATCCGATGCCGCGGCCGCCGAGCGAATTGCGTTTTGCAGAACCGCTCGATGCACACGAAGCATCGTATTTGGCCGCGTCAGCGAGAATGGCCAGCTTCTGTTTGAGTTCCATGCAGCGAGGAGGCACCTGGCAAGGGGTTGCGAAGGCAGGCGCGGTCGAGGGCAGACCCGCGCCTTAACAGAACGATTGTACCTTTTTGATTGCGCAGTGGCCCGGTCGGAGTCAGTATTCCTTGTCCGGGAGTTGCCCTGCTTGGCGCTCGAGGCGCGTGAAATGGATTTTCAATACCAAGATGGCGCACGCCAGGGCCAGGGTGACGGCATTGCTGATGATGACCGCCAAAGCGCCGAGCAAGATGCCATAGGCGAGCCAGAGCGCAACGCCGACCGAGAACAGACAGAAGGTGCCGAGATTGATGTCATGCGCAGAGCGTGAGCGCCAGACCTGCAACAGTTGCGGAACAAATGCCACCGTCGTCAGCGTGCCTGCCATGAAGCCGAGCCACTCGATCCGGTTCAAGGAGCTCCCTCCACCGCGTTCTCGACCGCAGCCTCGCTTGCGACCTGCACGGTGCGCGACCTTCCCGCCATTTCCTGGCCGGCGTTGGCCGGCAGCCGCGCAGTAAAGCGGACCGACAGCATGCTCAGGATGCCGACCGCGATGAATGCAGGCCAGAAATCATTCTGCTCGAGCACAGCATGGCCGTGCAGATACTGGGTCAGTTGCACCAGTGCGCCTGAAACCGTCACACCAAAACCGAGCGACAGTTGCTGCACGGTGCTGGCAAGGCTGGTGGCGCGCCCGGCGTCGCTCGGGGCAATGTCCGCGTAGGCAATCGAATTGAGACAGGTGAACTGCAGCGAGGGGAAAAATCCGCCGAAGGCGACCACCATGAACATCACCAGACGCGGCGTGTCCTGCCGAAACAGTCCGTAGGATGCGAGCGCGATCCCGGCGCAGATGGCATTACCCATCAGCACGCGCCGAAACCCAAAGCGCCGCAGAACCCGCTGTGCCAGGCTCTTCATGAAGAGCGAGCCAAACGCGGAAGCGCAGGTGATTGCACCGGAGTGCAGCGGGGAGAGACCGAACCCTTCCTGCAGCATGAGCGGCAGCAGGAAGGGAATCGCACCCAGGCCGATTCTAAACAGCGAACCGCCGAGCACGCTGGCGCGCAGTGTGGCGATGCTGAGCAGGCGCGGATCGAGGATCGGCTCCTCGATCGAGTGGGCGTGGCGGACGTAGGCGATGCTGGCCGTGATGCCGATCGCAATCAGCACCACGATGTAGCTGTTGGCCACGATCCGGTCGCCGATCAGCGACAGCCCGAGCATGAGCGAGGCCGCGCCGAGCGCCGCCAGGATGAAGCCGCCCAGATCGAGCCGCGGGGCGCGCGCCTCGCGTGTATCGACGATATGTTTGTACGACAGGTAGATGCCATAGATGCCGATCGGCAGATTGATGAGGAAGCACCAGCGCCAGCCAAAATTGGTTGTGATGAAGCCCCCCAGGGGCGGCCCCAGCACCGGCCCGATCATGGCCGGAGTGGTCAGGTACGCGATCGCCTTGACCAGATCGGCGCGCGGTATGGAACGAAAGATGATGATGCGGCCGACCGGCACCATCATCGCGCCGCCTACGCCCTGGATGAAGCGGGCAATCACCAGGATGCCAAGCGAAGTCGACGCTGCGCACAGCACCGATCCGGTCAGAAAGATGGCAATTGCCGTCGAAAAAATGGTTCGTGCGCCAAAGCGGTCGGCCATCCAGCCACAGATCGGAATGAACACGCCAAGCGCCACCACGTAGGCGATGAGCGCCAGTTTGAGCGAGACTGGATCGCGTCCGAAGTCGTGTGCCAGTGCCGGCAACGCGGTGGTGATCACGGTGGCGTCCATGTTTTCCATGAACAGCGCGCACGAAATGATGAGCGGAATCAGGAATGCGCGAGAAATCACCGGCGCGACGATCCTCGTTCAAGTGCGACCTGATCCAGCAGCCGGCACAATGCATCGGGCTCGACCGGCTTGACCAGATGATGATCGAAGCCCGCCGCGCGCGAGCGCGCCACGTCAGAAGGCTGACCGTAGCCTGTGACCGCAATCAGCACCGGCTGCCGCACCAGCTTTTCTTGCCTGATCGCCTCGGCCACGGAAAAGCCGTCCATCACCGGCAGTCCGATATCGAGCACCACCACATCAAAACCGTGATCGAGACGCAGCAATGCCTCGGCGCCGTCGTAGCAGTACTCGACGCTATAGCCCTCGTGATCAAGCAACAGTGCCAGCATCTCGGCCGAATCGATATTGTCATCGACCACCAGGACACTAAGATCGACCTTCGAGCGAAGCGGCGCCCGTTCGGCAGGCACATCGCCACCGGCCTGCTCACCTGGCAGTTCGATGACAAACGAACTGCCCTGCTCGGGGCCGGCACTGTGCGCCGTGACACGCCCGCCGTGCAGCTCGACCAGGGTCTTGACCAGCGTCAGGCCGATCCCGAGCCCGCCCTCGGAGCGGTCCAGGGAACGCGCCGACTGGCTGAAAAGATCAAACACATGGGGCAGGAATTCGGCGGCGATGCCGGCGCCCTGGTCGATCACTGCAACGCGCACATGGCCGTTCGCGAACGACACCTCGACCTGGATCGTGGTGCGCGCAGGAGAATATTTCGAAGCGTTGTTGAGCAGATTGCCGAGCACCTGGGCCAGACGGATGGCATCGCCATAGACGCGCAGTGGTTCGGCCGAAAGGCGTACATCGATCTCCTGCTGGCGCGCCTCGATGAGTGGCCTAGACAATTCCATGGCACGCATGATTGCCTGCTCGATATCGAGCCACTCAAGATTGAGCGACACCTTGCCGTTGACGCTGCGCGATACGTCGAGCAGATCGTCGACCAGCTTGGCCATGTGGCGTGACTGGCGCTCGATCACCTGGCGTGCACGCTGCAGCCGCTCTTGATCATCGGGGGCGCAGCTGCTGATGATCTGCGCGGCGCTCAGGATCGGCGCCAGTGGATTGCGCAGCTCGTGCGCCAGCATGGCAAGGAATTCGTCTTTTCGCTTGGCATCGGCGCGCAGGTTGTCTTCACGCAGACGTGAGTCGGTGGCGTCCTTGACGGTGCCGAGGATCTGCTTGGGACGGCCTGATTCGTCACGCGAGAAGACCGTCTCGCGACAATGCATCCAGCGTATCTCACCGTTCGGCCGGCGCGCCCGGAAGTCGGTTTCGTAGACGTCGCCATCGGCCAGCTGCAGGTGCGCGTCGCGTCGCGCGCTAAATACCGGTGCATCGTCGGGATGCAGCAGCGTGGTCACAATGCTCTCGCCCATGGCCGCGATCTGCGCCGGGGTGTAGCCCATCACGGCTTCGATGCGAGAACTGAAATAAATGTTGCGATTGCTCGCCACATCAAACAGGTATACCGCATCCGCCATGGTCTCGGCAATGCGTTCGAAACGTTGCCGCGACTCGGCCAGTGTCGCCTCGGCGTCGCGTCGCGACGTGATGTCTTCGGCGGTCACCAGCATCTGGCTCGGAAGCCCCGCTTGGTCGCGCGCAAATACCGTTGCCTGTGCTGCGATCCAGCGCGCAGCGCCGTCGGGCAGCACGACGCGGTACTGATAGTCGATCACATCGCCGTCGAGAGCGCCAGCCACCCGTCGATAGACGTCGCGGATCAGCGTTACATCGTCGGCATGCACGATGGTGATCAATGCATCTGACAGCAGACCGAGCAGTTGTTCGGTGGGACGCCCGAACATGCGCGCCAGCTGCGGATTGACATAGATCGGCCGGCGCGCTGCCAGGTCGATGATGTAGATGCCGTTCGGGCTCGAGTGCGCGATCCTGGCAAAACGCATCTCGACATCAGCGCTGCCAGGGTCGAAGGGAAACAATGGAGGTGAGGAGCTCACGAGGTAACACGATGCCCGGGCGTGGAAGTTCACGCGTTTGCGATTGTACGCCTAGCCCCTGCGGCCATCGACTCGAAGCCCGCAGCTAATGTCCGCTCAGTGCCAGTCCGATGCGCCAGGCGAGCCTGCTATCGCGCCTGACTTCGCGCGCCGCGTTAAAGCCTGGCATGCCCGATACGCCACCGCCTGGATGACTGCCTGCGCCGCACAGATAAAGTCCCTTCACGGGAGAACGGTAGTCGCCCGCCGCCAGCGTCGGGCGGGCAGCCCACAACTGGTCGAGCGACATGTGACCATGCATGATGTCGCCACCGGTCAGCCCGAAGACGCGTTCCAGGTCGAGCGGCGACAAGATGCTGCGTGCAATCACGGATTGCCTGAAGTTGGGCGCGTAGCGATTGACGGTATCGATCACCAGGTCGGCCGCCTGCTCCTTGTGCTGGTCCCAACTGCTGCCGTCGGGCAGATGGTAGGCAAACTGCTGGCAGAAAAGACTTGCCACATGCGCACCTTGTGGCGCGAGCGAATCATCAACCACACTCGGGATCAGCATCTCCACGATCGGCTCAGTCGACATGCCAGTCGAGCGCGCATCCTGATAGGCGCGATCCATGTAATCGAGGCTGGGCGCGAGGATGATGCCACTTGCGTGATGCTCGCCTGCGCGCCTGCCCGGCAGGCAGGTGAAGTCCGGCAGCTCTGAAAGCGCCACGTTCATGCGCAGCGTTCCCGAGCCGCAGCGGTAGCGCGCCATCTGATCGACGAATGCGTCGGGCAGCGCATCGCGCGGCACGAGTTTTTCGAAGAGAAGACGCGGATTGAGATTCGAGACCACCAGATCAGCGGCGATCTCACGGCCATCGACCAGGCGCACGCCGGCTGCACGCTGCTGGTCGATCAGAATCGAGGCGACCGGCGCGTCGACTTCGATCGTGACGCCGGCATCACGGCAGGCCTGCGCCATGGCGGAGGTAATGGCGCCCATGCCGCCCAGCGCGTGGCCCCAGATCCCCTTTTTGCCGTTGACGCCGCCAAAGGTGTGGTGCAGCAGCACGTAGGCCGAGCCCGGTGTATCTGGACTGGCGAAATTTCCGACCACCGCATCGAAACCGAAGGCCGCCTTGATCGGATCGGATTCGAACCATGGGTCGAGGAAGTGTCGGGCGCTCTCGGTGAACAGGTCGAGCAGATTGCCGCGCTGCGGCAGATCGAGTCCGCGTGCCATCAGGGCCTGGCGCGCGAGACGCGGCAGTGACGCTGCTACACGTTCCAAGTTGGGAGGCGTCTCAAGCGCCAGCGAGCGCAACAGATCGCCAATGCCGTCGAGCATGCGGTAATAGTCGGGCAGGCGCTGCGCATCGCGACTCGAATACTTGGCCACTTCAGCCTGGGTTCGCGCCACACCTCCGCCGACCTTCAGGTAGTTGCGGTCGTCGAGCGCCAGGAAGTTGGAAATGGGACGCTCGACAATCTTCAGACCGTAAGCTGCAAGCCGCATCTCTTCGATGATGCGCGGGGCCAACAGGCTCACGGTATAGCTCGCAACCGAATTGCGAAAGCCAGGGTGAAATTCCTCGGTGACGGCAGCCCCGCCGACCACGCTGCGGCGTTCGAACACGGACACATCGAAGCCCGCGCGCGCCAGATAAAAGGCGCATACCAGCCCGTTATGTCCGCCGCCGACCACCACCACCTGCTTGTTGCCACGCTTCATTGCCACCGCCTCGCGCGGCAACCGGCCGCGAACTGGCGCTAAGGTTAGCGTATTTGGCTGGGCAATCAGGCAGCGACCGCGAACGCGCCCTGACCGACCATCTGCCGCATCGCCGGCTGGCGCTGTTCGAGCTGGCGCGCGGTG
>CAZZVZ010000084.1:0-4741 GCA_964657655.1 Gammaproteobacteria bacterium
TGGCAGCCACGTTTGTGCGGCCACGGTAGGATTCACAAGCACAAGCGACGGCAATCTGGCCACACCTGCCAACTGGCAGAGTGGTGCGCTGCCGGCGGCCACAGATACGGCAAGCTTTGGCCCGACTGCGCCTGCAGCCCTCATTCTTCAGAACACCTCCCTGACACTACGAGGTCTGCTGTACACCCCCGGAGCCGGCGCCACATCGTTAACATTGAGCACTACGGGCGCAGGGTCCACCGCCTTAACCATCGGCGGTATAGTCAATAACTCGAGTGCACAGCAGAACATCCTAGTTTCCGGCGCGAATGCTGCCCTGAATTTGAGTGGGCCGATGGCCAGCATTAGTGGCAATGTCCAGATCGTAACGAATGGGACGTTCGCATCAACCAACTTCACCAATGGCGCCAGCGCCGGAAGCGCATCGATTCAGAGCATCAATGGTGCTTCGGTGTCATTCAACAGTGCCAGCGCCGGTTCGTCGTCCATAAGCGCAGCTGGGGTCCAAGGAGCCGTCTATTTTATCGGTGGAAGTTCGGCGGGCGACAGTCATATAACGATTGAGAGTGCCGCTCTCTTTGGTTTCGGAGGTACCTCAACCGCTGGGTCGTCGTCGCTAATCAACAATGGTTTAGCATCATTTGCCGGCAACGCAAGCGCTGGCACATCAACCATTATTAACAACGGATCACTGGCAGTTTCCAATGCATCTACATTGGCCAACGCGACTTTGCAAAACGCCGGAACAACGACCTTCAGCGGGACCGCGAGCGGTGGCAACTCAAATATCACCAATTCAGGCACGTTGAACTTCAGTGGTACCGCCACAGCCCGTCAGGCATCGATCGTCAATAGCTCGGCTGGGACGCTGTTCTTTGATCAGGGTGCGGATGCATCACAGGCGCGTATCGCAAACGCGGGCTCGATCGACCTTTCAGGCATGCAGCAACCACTCTCGATCGGATCGCTCAATGGCAGTGGTTCAGTTGCGCTTGGCGCCAACACGGTCACTCTCGGCGCGCTCGGTCTCGACGAGACGATCTCGGGCGTCATCTCAGGCACCGGTGCCGTGAACAAGACAGGTGATGGGACCTTGATACTAAGCGGCGCAAACCTCTATTCCGGTGCTACTGGGGTTGTTGCGGGAACGCTCGAGATTGATGGTAGCGTCCAGTCAGCTGTATCCGTCAGCGGTGCAGCAGTGCTGACGGGATCTGGCAGCACCTCGTCTTCGGTCCAGGTTGCGGCGCTCGGCTCGCTGCGTCCAAGCGGCGTGTTTCACGTTGAAGGAGATCTAACGCTTTCTCCTCAATCAGCGCTGCAGGTCGCCGTCACACCGTCAGGATTTTCCTCTTCGGTCGCGGTCAACGGTCACGCCAGCATTGGTGGTGCCACCTTGAGCGTCTCCGAAAGTGGCGTGGCCACCGACTATGTCCCGGGACGCAGCTACACCGTGCTCACGGCCGAGCAAGGAGTTGCCGGCACGTTCACCCAGGTCGCAGGCAGCCTGCCCCTGCTGGCGCCACAGGTCCATTACGCAGAAGACGATGTCACGCTGACCTTCAACCAGGTCGCCATCAACGGTAGCGGACCTGCGAGCGGCATCAACAACATCATCGGCAGCAGCGGCGGAACGACATCGACTTCGAGCAGCCCTTCATCTGCCCTCGTGACCGGACTGGACAATCTCAACAGCACATCTTTGGCGCAGGCGTTGAGTAGTCTCGGCGCGTCGAGCTATGGCTCAATGCGTCGTATCCAGCTTGAAGACGCCGATGACTTCCCAAGAGCCGTGGTCGAGCATCGTTCCTCAGCGCTCGCAGCCGGGCCGGATCAAACACCCGCCTGGGTCGAACTCCAGGCGCAGCGCGGCACCGAAGGAAGCAGCAACTCGGGCAACTGGGTGCAAAACGGTCTCATCGGTGGCGTGCATCTGAGCCAAACCGATAACAGCAGCGTGAGCGTTGCGGCCCAGTATCTGCGCAGCAGCATGCAGTTGGGCGGCGGCAACAACGGCTCGAGCACACGTTTCGATATTGGCCTAGACGCCACCACCCATGGTGGCCCGGTCCTTCTCGACGGCACCTTGGCCTACGGCCAGAATTCATACAATGTGCACCGCCTCATTGCGTTTGGCGACTACCGCCAAGGACCAACAGCCAATAGCGGTGGCGACGTCTTTAGCGTGCGCGGCGAGATCGCTCTGCCGCTGACGTGGAACGGCGCGACTCTGATGCCCTACGCCGCCCTGCAAGGCACCATGGCCAACGCAGACAGCTTTCAGGAGGGCGGCGGGGCTGCCACCGATCTGTACGGCGATGCGCGCCGTGAAAATGTCATCACCAATTCGCTTGGTGTGAGAGTCAGATCCAATCAGCCTGTTGTAAGTGATCTGCTCAAAGGCGCGAGCAGCTACCTGTCAGCAAGTCTTGCCTGGTTGCATCAGTCAGCGTGCCTTGATGGCGAAGTCGAAGCCAGCCTGCTTGCCGACCCAACACATACAACGTTCCAGAGCAACGCACCTTCCATCGGTCATGATCGTGGCGCCGCCAACGTCGCGGTCAACACCAGCTGGCCCAGTGGCTGGCATCTGCAGCTGCGTCTTGCGGCAGATGCTGGACGTTCGCTTCACAGCGCAGAAGCCTTCGCGGGGGCGGGCTACGACTTCTAGCCGCTGATGCTACTGGCGTTGCAGGCGCCGATAGGCCGACATGTGACGCAGGGCATCGCGATTTTCGCCGCGCAATTCATAGAGGTGCGCAGCGTTGAAGTGTGCGTCGGCAAGACTGGCATCGAGCTGCAAGGCGATCTGGTAGGCGAGAAGGGCCTCGTCAAAGCGCTCGAGTTCCTCGCACACCACCCCGAGATTGAAATGCAGCAATGCGTGTGATGGGTGTAACGCAATGGCCGACTTGGCAACCCGGTGCGCGCCTGCGGCATGACCTGTTTCAAGCAGCAGCACGATCAGGTTCATGGCAGCTTCTGCGCATTCGGGATACTGCTGCAGGATCTGGCGATAGGCGCGCACCGCCTGCGCCGGGCGTTCTGCCTCGAGTGCTTCTGCAAAGCTCAGCATTTCTGCCAGCTCGGCTTCCTCGTTATTGCCATCGTCATCGTTCGCAGGTCGTGGCAGGGCCTCGATGTTCTGGACCGAGGACTGCACCGCGAAATCGAGCATCAACTGACCGGCGCTATTTTCCAGGCGCTCACCGATGCGGACGACCAGTTCGCGTCCCAGCAGCGCAATGCGGACACTCGATAGCGGCGCATCAGCAGGAAGCTTGTGACGCAGCTGTTTTAGAAATTGCACCAGTCGTTTGGGCTTGACGCGCGTGGTGTCGAGCGCGGCGGCCGAGCGCAGCAGCACGATGTCCTGGAAATCAAACAGGTAGGCCCCGTGAGACCCTCGCCGCGGCGCGACCACGCCGGCGCGAACCATGGTGGTGACAAGACTTGACTTGACGCCGTAACGGCGACTGAGCTGCTCGACTGTCAGCTCGCTCATGTTGATGCTCTCGTGATGAAACCTTCCGCCCGGCCAGCAGGCGGAATTGCCAGACTCAAGCCGATTTGCGCGCTCGCGAAGACTTGGCCGCTGCAGCAGGCGCCGCTGCTGCCTTCTTGGCCGGTGCGGGTGCACGCTTGGCCGCCTTGGACGGGGTCTTCTCAGCGCTCTTCTTGGCTGCAGGCGGGGTGGCCGACAGACTCGAGCGCAGCGCCTCCATCAAGTCAATCACCTTTGCGCCCTGATGCTGCGGCTCTTCGGAGATCGTGACCTGCTTGCCGGACACCTTTTCGTCGATGGCCGCCTCGATGCGCTTCTTGGCGTCATCCTGATATTCGTTCGGGTCGTAGCTATCGGTGGCGATCTGGTTGATCAGTTGCACCGCCAGGTCGAGTTCCGGTGCCTTGATGGTTTCAGGTTCGATCGAGAGATCCGAAATGGAACGCACTTCCTCGCCGTACAGCAGTTGCTGCAGTACCAGCCCGCCTTCTGGCGACACGCGCACCTGGACGGTGTAGGACTTGCCACGCCACACCCAGCGCGCCAGCGCGCAGCGTCCTGTCTTCTGCATGCCCTGCAAGAGCAAGGCGTATGGCTTGCCGCCACGCTTGTCAGGTGCGAGGTAGTAGGCCTTGTCGTAATAGATCGGATCAACACTTGCCACCGGGATGAAGGCCACGATGTCGACGCTGTGCGTGCCTTTTTCTTCCAGCGCTTTGAGTTCTTCGGGCGTGAACACCACGTACTGGTCGTCGGCCACCTCGTAGCCCTTGACCATCTCCGAGCGCTCGACCACGACATCTTCCTTGATGCAGATGTACTGCTGGCGCAGTCGCGAGCCACAGGTCTTGTGCAGAAGATTGAAGTGAATGTCGGCCTTGCTCTGCGTCGCCGGATAGAGCCGCACCGGGATGGAGACCAGTCCGAAGGAAAGCGTCAAATCAGCAATGGCACGAGGCATAGCAGTATCCGGCGTTCAAGGTTGCTGGACATTAGCACCTTTTATGCCGCCTGCCAGCCCCCTGCCGGCCCTCTGGAAACGGCGTCCTAGCGTGCCACGTGGGGCTGGTTGCCAACTTCGCTGTCGAGCGTCGCGTGACAGTTGTTGGCTCGCAACAACGTCGTGCGGTAATTCATGGTGTCGTCGACACGCCAGTCGGGGTGAGCGCGGTTGGCCCAGGCCAGGTAGCGCTCGGTGGCGGCAAGGCGAGAATCCTCGTCCGGAAAGCTCTCCGG
>CAZZVZ010000084.1:4751-10307 GCA_964657655.1 Gammaproteobacteria bacterium
AAACTGATCGGCATAACCGGGATCGGTGGCGAGCGCAGGTGGCGGGGTCATCGGTGTCGCCGGATCGAGCGGGGCAGACTGTGCAAACGCTGCGAGCGGGGCGAGCGCAAGCACGCCCGAGAGAAGCAATGTACGCATGGCGGTCTCCATGGCATGTGGTCGGAAAAAGACCATTGGAGCCACTTCTCCGCAATTGCCATTCCAGCGACCGATCGAAAAAAACCCGCCGGACCAAATAAGTCTGTCCGGCGGGTTTCGTTGCCTGCGCCGCTTGGCGCGGCGCAGAAGGTGCGCTTAGAACGAGGTACGAACGCCCAGCTGCACGCCGCTTTGTGCTTCGCCTGGCGCTGGTGCTGGCGTATAGCCGTTGAGCGAGAATGCATATGCGCCGGTGTTGTTCACACGAGCAAGGACGGCGTAGAGCGCGGTACGCTTGGACAGGTTGTACACATAGCCGACGCCGAACAGATTGGCGTGCGAGCCACTGTAGTAGTCCGTGCCCCTGGCGTGACCGTAGCTAAAGCGGAACTCACCCTGGCCGAGCGGCACCACCAGGCCGAGCGATGCAACGTCAGTGCCGTATTGCTGCGGCGCTGCGCTGACCGTGGCGGTCTGATAGAAGAAGTCAGGCTTGACGAAACCGAAGTTGTACGACACGCCCAAGTTGGTGACGTGCGTGACGCCGTTGCCAAGACCGTAGGTCAGACCACCACCGGCTGCAGCACTTGCCACGGTCGGAACGGTCAGAGTCGATTTGGTCTGGGCATAGTCGGTCACAGACGTCGAAATACCGGCGTAGAGCGGGCCGTTCTGGTAGCCCAGGTTGACGCCGTAGTAGTTGCCATCGCTCGACAGATCGGTCCCGGTCGCGGTCTGGTAGTCGTTGGGATTGCCACCGACACCGACATCAACCATCGCGAAGAAGCCGCCCAGGGTGTTTGGCGTGAAGTACATCACCGAGTTCGAGACCCGTGTGATGGTGGCGCCACCGGCGCTTTGCGGATCAGCAGCCAGCGTGGCGATTTCGGCAATGCCGTTGTAGCCGTATGGATCGACGTTGGCATCGTTGTAGAACGACACGCCGTAGTCGCGGCCGACTCGTACTTCACCCCACTGGTCGCTCAGCAGGCTGACCGTGGAACGACGATTGAAGGTCAGACCGCCGCCGCCCGTTGCAGTGCCTGCATAGGTCGCGCCGTTGCCAAGGCTGGTGGTACCGCCTGCACCGCTGTTGGTGTTGATACCAGCTTCGAGCCAGAAGCCAGCCTTCAGTCCACCGCCCAGATCTTCAGTGCCACGAAAACCCAGACGCGAGCTGTTGATACCGCTGTTGTCAATAAAGGTACGGCCACCGACCGGGTTGTCGCCCGCGGTCAAATGCGTGACGTTGGTGTCGATGACGCCAAATAGCGTCACACTGCTTTGCGCGTGGGCAGCGCTAGCGAATGCGCTGAGCACGGCGGCTGCAAGGACGAGCTTTTTCATTCAATTCTCCAAAGGTTGTCGTGCTTTCGGACGTCCCCCTCAGGGTGGCGGCCATCTTTTTTGCCGAAGAGCCGGGGCACAACGCCCGCATCCTCGTCGGATGGCGCAACATTAAGTCGCGTGCGCCGCCTTCCCTAGCCTTTTGGTGCCAGCCGAGGACTTTGTTTATGGGCAGCGCAAACTCAGGCTGAAGACGTTGTTTTTGTCATTTTCGCCACAGGTTTTTCGACCCTGGTGCGCTCGCCCTGGAGTGCCTTCTCGAGGCGGTACAGGCGATGGCGGTAATCGCCTTCGTCGATCAACTGGCTCGCGCTGGCCGCGCGAAACTGCATCACCGCCTGGCCCAGCGCTGTGCGCTGTGCGGGCGAGGTGATGCGCAGGATGCGTCGCTTGTGGCGCGGCGTGCGGTCGGACAGATCGACCACCAGCAGATTGTCGTGATACGCCGACACGGGATCGATCAGCAGGGTCTCAAGACGTGACAGGGCAAACGCCTGCGCCAGCACCAGGCGCGCAGCGAGCAGCGGTTCACTGCGCTGCAAGCGTTCGATGGCAGCGGCGCTCAAATCGAGATGCGGCTGCGGGCTGGTGTCGTCGACGCTCTGGGTGTGCTCGAGCAGCATTTGATGGGCGTCCTGATTTCCGCGTGCGGCGGCCCGAGCCAGCCATGCGAGCCCGGTGACGTCAAGACCCGCTGCGCGATCGCGTTCACGCCACAGCTTGTTGCCGAGCCAGAACTGCGCATCGGCCTGCCCGAGCTCTGCGGCGCGCGCGAAGAACTGATCGGAACGCTCGAGGTTGCGCTGCGCCAGTGCGGTAATGCGATACACGATGCCGAGCAGGTAACAGGCATCGAGATGGTCGCTGCGTGCCGCCATCTCGAGGAACGTGACGGCGCGCGACAGATGCGCTTCGTCTTGCAGCGGCAGGGCGCGATCTTCCACGATGCGGCGCAACGCATGCGCGTCCTCACGACGCACACGGTTGCGCAGAACCTGCGCGACATCGAGCAGGCTGAGCGCACGTTCGAACTGTGCGTCAAGATGACCCGCAAGTGCGGCCGCCTCGAGCGCCGCCAGGCGCAGCTCACGGTCACCCTGACCGGAACGCCAGAACAGGAATAGGAGCGGCAAGGCTTCAGCGGTGAGCTCACGCTCTTGCATCAGCAAACGCCTGATGAAGCGCTCGCTCATCAGGTCGAGCACCGCCGCCTGCACACCGCCTTCAGTCGAAGCAAGCCAGGTGAGCGCCTCGGCACTGCCGCGCTCGGCGGCACGTTCCGCCCAGTAACCAGCCTTGAAGCGCCGCTTGCGTGCCAGTTCATGGCGGCTCATGCCCCACTGGGCCGCGCGGTGACCGTCGCTCGCAAGCGCTTCGAGGTGCTCGGTGGGCTGTCGCGCTTCAATGCCCTGCTGCAAAGCCGACTGCTCGAGCAACCTGACGTAGCTCCAGCGCGCCAGCGGTTCGCCCGCCTCGGCGCGCTGTCGATACAGCTCGGTCAGTTCATTGCGATGTGCGCTGGCCAGCACTGCGTCAATCGAGCCGGCACGAATCAGGGTCGAGGCGGCGTCGGGATGATCCTGACGCGCGGCTTTCAAGAGCCAGTCGAAGGCAACCGTTTCATTGCGTGTCAGACCACCGGTTCCTTCGAGATACAGCATGGCGAGACTGTATTGCGCGTGCGACTCCCCGCGCCGCGCTCGTGTGACGAGCGCGCCGTGTGCTCTTTGCACCATTTCTTTCTCCTAGTGGTCGAACAGCGACAGCGGGTTATCAACCGCGACTGTGCGCATGACGCGGTGATCGGGACACAGTGAGAACAGTGACTCGATGAAAGCGTCGTAGCCTGGATGGCGTGAAGAAGCCTGCGACAAGGCATCTTCGGCACTGCCGTACAGCAATCTGCTCGCGTAGCGGTCGAAGAACGCCGCGCGTTTTTCTCGCGTGATGGATGAATTGCGGTCGGAAGGGTCAGCGCGATGGTCGCTACCGATCAAACGCAGCCAGGTGTGGCGACTGCTGGTCCAGTCACGTTGGCCGATGAGAAGGTTCGAAGAACTTCTCACGCAGCTGTCGAGCACCACATCGGCTTTGAGCGATTTGATGACCGACAACTGCGCGCTCACGTGGTCGGGCAGCAGCGGCATCGAGATGTGCCATTCGTAGCGCTTGATGAGCGCGGCGATACGCTTCATTTCCTCGGTGTCCCAGGTATGCCGGCCCGGGCCGCTCGGCTCGATGCGCACGCCGCGCACACCCATCTCATGCAGATAGTCGATGGCATTGGCGCCCTCGCTCCAGTGCAGTCGCACCACACCTCGAAAGCGTCCGGCCGCGAGCTGAAGTGCACTGACCAGGGCGCTGTGGCCAGCCACCGCATCATCGGCACTCTCGGTGATGAGGGCGCGCTCGACACCGAGCTGGCGATGCACGCGCAGCAACGGCTCGAACAGGAATTGGGTCGAATGCTCGGCATCGGCCTTGAGCGCAGCGCTCGAGGGCGTCAGCACGCACAGTGCGTCCCACAGGCCAGAAGGGGGTGGTGCGTGGCTGGCGTGCTGCTCGATGGTCTCGGAGAGGTCTTGCATAAGCGGTCCCGGTTGAGCGCTTCGGCCAGGGCGTGGATGGAGCACGCCGGGGCACGCCCTTGCCTTCAGCATTCCTCATATCCGGCGCCTATTCGGCTCGCCTTGCGGCGTCTCCTACCGGCATGGGCTTTGGTCGCTGAAAGATCGGGGCAGCGCAAAGCAAAGACCAAATCCTGCGCCTGCTGCGATGCACCAGGGTTTCACTTCTATGACATATTTATGTCAGTGGATAATTGCCAGAGGTCTGTTCTCGGGGCGCGCTCCCCGGGGGAACGCTTCCTCAAACTTGTGACAGGGCGCCCGCCGGGAGAGACAATTTGCCGCGCCCGCGGCGCACCATTTTCACGGCCGATGGCAGAAAACTGCGCGTCTCGCCGTCCGCGAAACGGATCTCGACCTCTCCTGATCCGGCCTGTACCACCTCACCTTCGCCGTGGCGCTTGACGCGCACCAGGGCGCCTGGCAAGAACGGGCTGGCCAGCGGCGTGACCGGCGCAGGCTCGGCCCTTTCGGGCGCGCTGACCTGAGGCGGAGACAGGCAGTTGTCGCACACGCCGCAGTGCTCCAACGCGCTCGAATCCTGGAAGTAGTCGAGGATCAGACGCCAGCGGCAGCGCGCACTCTGGGCGTAGGAAATCATCGATTCGAGCGCGTTGGCATCGTGCTCGGCGAACTGTCGATAGCGATCCACCGCACCGGCGAGCGCCGTGGCGCTGGGCAGCCTGGCGCGCAGCCGGTACGCGCCGCGCCGGTTCTTGCTCGCCACCTTCTCATCGACCAGCATCTTGAGCGCCACCTGCAGCTTGTTGGCACCCGTGCTCGGCAGCGCGTCATGCAGGTCGTCAAAGCTGATGCCCTCCTCGCTCGCCGCAATCTTCGAGAAAATCTGCTCGGCCAGCTCAAGAGTCGGATAGCGACCCGCCTGAAAGAACTGCTGCACACGCTTGTCGCGCTGGTCGAACAGCAGCACGCAGTGCGCTGCCTCACCGTCACGCCCGGCGCGACCGGACTCCTGGTAATAGGCCTCGAGGCTGCCTGGAATCTGATCGTGCACCACCAGTCTGATGTCGGCCTTGTCGATCCCCATGCCAAAGGCGTTGGTCGCCACCATCAGGCGCGCCTGACCCGACATGAAGTTCTCCTGCGCATTTTTCCGGGCAGCGCTTGGCATGCGACCGTGATACTTCTCGAGCGCGTGGCCCGCCTCGGCGAGCGCTGCACTCACCTCGTCGACTTCCTTGACCGTGGCAGCGTAGACGATGGCAGCACCCGGGTACTGTTCGAGCACCTGCTTGAGTGCTGCGATCTTCTCGGCCGGGTTGGTGACGTGGCGCACCTGGTAGCTGAGGTTGTGGCGATAAAGATCGGTGACCACGATTTCCGCATCGCTCAGGTTGAGGACGCGCACGATGTCGGCCACCACTTCAGGCGTCGCGGTAGCGGTCAGCGCCAGGCACGGCGGCCGGCCAAGTTTTTTCACCGC
>CAZZVZ010000085.1:0-10222 GCA_964657655.1 Gammaproteobacteria bacterium
GGCGGGTCGATTTCGACCGACGGCAGTGGATTGCCGACAATGGGCGGCGGCGCCGGCACGGCCAGCGGGGCTGCCGGCAGCGCCGGCGCTGGCGCAAGCGCGGCGCTGGCATAGAGCGGCGGCGGCACCGGCGGGGTCGCATTGGGAATGCGTCCTGCGCGAATGTCGCTTGGCAGGATGCGCTCGACGCGCACCTGGGTGCTGCCGCTGCCGATGTAGCCGAGCTTGTAGGCCGCAGCGTACGACAGATCGATGACACGCCCGGGATGAAACGGTCCGCGATCGTTGATGCGCACGATCACCGAGCGACCGTTGGCAGGATTGGTCACACGCGCGTAGCTTGGAATCGGCAGGGTCGGATGGGCCGCTGTCATGGCGAACATGTCGTAGGTCTCGCCAGACGAGGTGTGCTGGCCATTGAACTTGCGTCCGTACCACGAGCCGATGCCGGTCTCGGTGAATGGCCGGTCACTGGTATCGGGCACGTATTCATGGCCGAACACGCTATAGGGCTTGTTGGATCCGCTGGCGTAAGGCTCGACACGCGGCACCGCATCGGGGATGCGATCCAGGTCGGAGGGGGTGCTGTCAGCCGGCCCATCGTCCTGGTAATAGCCGCCACCGCGCTTGGTGGTGGTGCCACCCGAGGAGGTGGAGGTCTGCCTGTGCGTGGTGGAGCATGCGGCCAGCAGCATTGCGACCAGCGCTAGAGTAGCGTGCTGTCGCAGTGCGCGCCGCATCTCAGGTCTGCACCAGCTTGCGGTGCCGGTGCACGCTCATGAGAATCCCGGTGCCCACACCCAGCGTGCCGAGCGCGGTGCCGCCATAGCTCATGAATGGCAGCGGTACGCCAACCACCGGCAACAGGCCCGACACCATGCCCATGTTGACGAAGGCATAGGTGAAGAACATCAACGTGATGGCGCCCGCCAGCAGCCTCGAGAAATAGGAGGGCGCATTGGCTGCAATCATCAGCCCGCGCACCACCAGCGCGATATAGAGCAGGATCAAGATGATGTTGCCGATCAGGCCGAACTCTTCGGCGAACACCGCGAGGATGAAGTCGGTGGTGCGCTCGGGAATGAATTCGAGATGCGTTTGCGTGCCCTGCAGATAGCCTTTGCCGGTGACGCCGCCCGAGCCCACCGCGATGGCCGCCTGAATGGTGTGAAAGCCCTTGCCGAGCGGATCGGTGGTCGGATCGAGCAGCGTGCAGACCCGCTGCTTCTGGTAGTCGTGCATGCCCGGCCACGCCACGTCCGGGGCACAGATGCGATCACCGAAGTAGACCAGGCTGCCAGCACCGATCACACCCGCGAGAATGACCGGCGCAATCAGCTTCCATGACAGGCCGGCGAAATACATGACATAGATGCCAGCCGCCAGCACCAGAATGGCGGTACCGAGATCGGGCTGCTTGGCAATCAGGCCGACCGGCACCACCAGCAAAATCGCAGCTGCCAGGAAATCACGCACCCTGACCATGGTCTCGTGCTTGTGGAAATACCAGGCCAGCATCAGCGGCATGCCGATCTTCATGATTTCCGATGGCTGGATCACCACGCCGACATCGAGCCAGCGCCGCGCGCCCTTCTTGACCACACCAAACACGGCGACCGCGACCAAAAGGGCAATGGCAACCGTATAGATCGGCACGGCAAAGCGCATCAGGGTCTGCGGCGGCACGTTGGCCAGGATCCACATCATGATGAAGGCGGCCACGAAATTACGCACCTGACCTTCGAAGCGCCCCGGGAAATCGTAGCCGGCGCTGTACACGGTAAAGAGGCTTGCCACCATCAGCAGTGAAAGGATGATGAGCAAGGGCGCATCGAACACCAGCACGTGAGGCTGCAGGCGTTGCCAGGCCTGGCGCAGCCAGGATTGGTTAGTCATCGCTTGCGTCGACATCTGGAGCCACGGGAGCCACCTTGTCGCCGGGCTTCTTGCCCAGCAGGTAATAATCTAGCACCAGGCGGGCGATCGGCGCGGCTGCGGCCGCTCCCCAGCCGCCGTTCTCAACCAGCACGGCCACGGCGATCTTGGGATGATCGGCCGGCGCATAGGCGACGAACCAGGCGTGATCGCGCTTTCTCGCATCGACCGCGCCCTCATGATATTTCTCGTTGGCCTTGATATCGAACAGCTGCGCGGTCCCGGTCTTGCCGGCCGAGACGTACTCCGCGCCCTTGAAGGCCAGGGCGCCAGTGCCTTCCTTGTTGACGCCGATCATGGCGCTCTTGATGAACTCGAGATTGGCCGGGCGCAGCGCAATGCGAAAGCTTTCGCTCGGCACGGTCAGCGTCTTTTCACCAGTCACGCTGTTCTCGATGATCTTGACCAGATGGGGCTTCATCACGACACCGTCGTTGGCAAGGGTGGCGACCGCATGCGCCATCTCGAGCGGTGTGTAGGAGTTGTAGCCCTGACCAATGCCGATCGAAATGGTATCGCCCGGGAACCAGCGCTTTTGTTCGGGCTGCTTGAAGGCGCGCCGCTTCCATTCCTGCGACGGAAGAATGCCGGTGCGCTCGCCGTCCAGATCGATGCCGCTTGGCTGACCGAAGCCAAACGGCTTCAGAAAGGTGGAGATGAGGTCGATGCCGAGGTCGTTGGCGAGCCGGAAGTAATAGATGTCGCACGACTTGACGATCGAGGTGTACATGTTGACCCAGCCATGGCCGCCTGCCGTGTCGTCGCGAAACACGTGGCCGCCGAAATCGAACACACCCGGATCCTGGAAGCCGTCTTCGGGCCTGCGCTTGCCGCTTTCGAGTGCCGCCAGCGCAAGGAAAGGCTTGAGGGTCGAGCCGGGTGGATAGGTGCCGGTCAGCGGCCGGTTCAGCAAGGGCTTGTCGAGCGAGGTATTGAGGGCATCCCAGTTGGTCGAATCGATGCCCTCGACGAACAGATTCGGATCGTAGGTCGGCATCGACACGAAAGCCAGCACGTCGCCGGTCGATGGCTCGATCGCCACCAGCGCACCGCGCCGGTCGCCAAAGGCCTCTTCGGCGATCTGCTGCAGCTTGATGTCGACCGACAGGCGCAGGTTGTCACCGGCCGTGGCAGGCGTGCGCGACAGGGTGCGCACCGCGCGGCCGCCGGCCGACACCTCGACCTTCTCGTAGCCGGTGGTGCCGTGCAGTTGCGCCTCGTAGCTCTTCTCGAGGCCTTCCTTGCCGATGTAATCGGTGCCCTGGTAATTCGACAGCAAGTCGGTGCCCTCGCGGTCCTCTTCGTCAGACAGCGCATCGATGTCCTTCTGGCTCATGCGGCCGATGTAGCCGATCACGTGCGAGGCGACTTTCTCCTGCGGATACTGGCGAAACAGGCGTGCCTGGATCTCGACGCCTGGAAAGCGATAGCGCTGCGCTGCAAAGCGTGCCACTTCTTCATCGGTCAGCCGGGTGCGGATCGGCACGCTGTCGAAGCCCTTGGATTCTTCCAGCAGCTTCTTGAAGCGCTTGCGGTCCTTCGGCTGGATTTCCACCACCGCACTGAGCTGATCGATGGTGCCATCGAGATCGCTGATGCGCGACGGACTGATCTCGAGCGTATAGGCCGAATAGTTGCGTGCCAGCACAACGCCGTTGCGGTCCAGGATCAGGCCGCGGTTGGGCGGGATCGGCACCACCGAGATGCGGTTTTCTTCGGCGCGCGCTGCGTAGTCATCGTGACGCAGCACCTGCAGGTGGATGAAGCGTGCGAACAGCAGCGCAAAGCAGGCCAGCACGAACACCACGGCTGCTGCGATACGAAAGCGGAAAAAATGAAGTTCCCGCTCGGTATTCTTGAACTCGGTCATGAATACGCCACTAGATCGGCCGGTTCTCGTCGCGGTCCTGCGGACGGCGCTGCGGCGCCAGCAGCAGCCAGGTGGCAACCGGCCACAGGGCTGCCGTGACAAAGCTTTCGATCAGCACCAGCAAATTGGGCAGAGATCCGTCGCCGATGAAACGCACCGACAAGGACACCACCTGCGCCACCACGAACAGCGGCAGCACATGAACCGCCTGCGACACCAGCGAGAACCACAGCACGCGCCGGTGCGACATGATGGCGCCGTAGGACAGCATGGTATAGGCCAGCGCATGCTGGCCGAGCAGCGTGGCATCGTTGACATCGACCAGCACGCCCATCAGGAAGGCCACGCCGATCCCGACTTTGCGCGGATGGTGGATATTCCAGAACACCAGCGTCAAGGCCACGAAGTCCGGCACCCACACGCGCTGGCCCCAGGGCAGGAAATTGAGCATCAGGGCGAAGGCCAGCGACAGCGCGATGAACAGCGGGCTGACGGGCCTTAGGATGTATTGGCGATTGACGATCACGGTGCGATGTGACGATTGCGTTTTTGCACCACCACCGGCTCGGGCGGGGGTGGTGCTGGAATGTCGATCTTGGCACCCAGCACCAGCACGTGACGGTTGCGATCGGTGCCGGCAATCGGCACACACGTAATGCGCGCGAACGCGTAGGCCGCGTTACGCTCGATGGCCACCACCTTGGCCACCGGCAGGCCGGACGGATAGACGCCGTCGATGCCGGAGGTGACCAGCGTATCGCCTGACTGCACGTCAGCATTGGACGCCATGAAGCGCAGCTCGAGAAGACCGCCCGGCACGCCCCCATAGGCCACCGCACGTGCTCCGGAGCGCAGGTTCTGCACCGGGATCGCCTGGTTCTTGTCGGTCAGCAGTGTCACTTCAGTGATCATCGGAAAAACTCGCGTGGCCTGGCCGATCACACCGACATCATCGATCACGGGCGAGCCGACCACCACGCCGTCATGGCTGCCGCGATCGATCACGATCTTGCGTGACGAGGCATCGCGGGCATCGTAGAGCAGTTCGGCACCGATGGAGGTGACTTTCTGGCGATCGCGCATGCCAATCAGTTGACGTAACTGGCTGTTTTCGGCGGCCAGCTGCTGTGCCTCGAGGCTGGCGCCGGCCAGACCGGTGTTCTCGACCTGCAGGTGATCGTTCTGTTCGCGCAGTTTCTGCTCGGAGGCCCAAAGCGTGGCCGCGTAGTCGAACAGCTGGCCGGGTGCCAGCGCGACACGCTCGAGCGGGTAGAGGGCCGCGCCGATCGCCTTGCGGGCAGTCACCAGTGCATTGAAACGGGCGTCGGCAACAAGCAGGGTGACGGCAAGAACTGCGAAGAACAGGAGCCGGGCGCGGGCCGAAGGGCCCTGCTTGAAGAATGGCGGGGGACTATATTCCATTCACGGGCGCGAACGCCCAGCAGCGCTGCACGCACCACCTTTTGCCGGCGCGCGAACGATGCTGGTCGATGGCGCTATTCATCACTCGGAGGTGAAGATGCCGCCCAGCTTTTCCATGCTCTCGAGTGCCATGCCAGAGCCGCGCACCACGCAGGTCAGCGGATCCTCGGCAACGATCACGGGCAGCCCGGTCTCTTCCATCAGGAGACGGTCGAGGTCGCGCAGCAAGGCACCCCCGCCGGTCAGCATCATGCCCTTCTCGGCAATGTCGGCGCCCAGTTCCGGCGGCGTTTGCTCGAGCGCACTCTTGACGGCAGACACGATGTTGTTGAGCGGATCAGTGAGTGCTTCGAGAATCTCGTTGGAGGAAATGGTGAACGAGCGCGGCACGCCTTCGGACAGGTTGCGGCCCTTGACTTCCATTTCCTTCACTTCGGAACCCGGGAAGGCAGAGCCGATCTGCTTCTTGATCATTTCAGCGGTCGGCTCGCCGATCAGCATGCCGTAGTTGCGGCGAATGTAATTGATGATGGCTTCATCGAACTTGTCGCCGCCCACCCGCACGCTGCCCTTGTAGACCATTCCGCCCAGCGAGATGACGCCCACTTCCGTGGTGCCGCCGCCGATATCGACCACCATCGAGCCGGTTGCCTCGGCCACCGGCAGGCCGGCGCCGATGGCAGCCGCCATCGGCTCTTCGATCAGGTACACAGGCGACGCGCCGGCGCCGAGCGCCGACTCGCGGATGGCCCGGCGTTCCACCTGGGTCGAGCCGCACGGCACGCAGATGATGATGCGTGGCGACGGTCGCACCATGCGCGACTCGTGAACCATCTTGATGAACTGCTTGAGCATCTGTTCGGTGACCGTGAAGTCGGCGATCACGCCGTCTTTCATCGGCCGGATGGCCTCGATGTTGCCCGGCACCTTGCCGAGCATGGCCTTGGCTTCCTTGCCGACCGCCTGAATGGTGCGTTTGCCGTTGGGTCCGCCTTCCTGGCGGATGGCAACCACGGAGGGCTCGTCAAGAACGATGCCCCTTCCGCGCACGTAAATCAAAGTATTGGCGGTCCCAAGATCGATCGCCAGATCGTTGGAAAAATAACTACGCAAAAATCCGAACATTCGCTTCCCTGCAAGGCCTTTTTCGTGCGCGCACAACGCGCAACCGCTGATGGCGGCCAGCGCCAACTTGGGACCCCGAAGGGGGACACCGGGGGTGGCCAATCAAAAGGGCGATCATACCTTATAATTTCAGGCAATTTCCCCGCGCCAGCCGAGCGAATCCAGGCGCTGGCCCATCGGCAAAATGGTGCGGCACGGTGCGCTGCCCCAAGCCCCACCAAGGAGCCTTTCAGGCCGCTGTTTCGAGGGCCACAGTCGGGGTGCTCTTTCAGCATGCATGAAAGCGTTCCAGTGCCGTTGTCAACCGAAGCTCATTCACCGATTCAATCACCGCGCTATTACCGGCCAACATGTCCCTTTCCCGTGACGACGTAGAACGCATCGCGCGTCTTTCGCGCATCGCCCTGTCTCCCGCAGAGACCGATGCAACGCTCAAGCAGCTGCAGGACATCTTCGCCATGATCGAGAAGATGCAGGCCATCGATACCCACGACCTGGCACCCCTGTCGACACCGCTGGCCGCCATCAGCGAAGTGACACTGCGGCTGCGAGACGATGCCGTGACCGAGCACAATCAGCGCGACCTGCTGCTGGCGCTCGCGCCAGCCACGGCAGATGGCCTGTTTCTGGTGCCCAAGGTGATCGAGTGAGCCAGGCTCTCGATTTCCTCGACATGGGTCTGGCCGAACTGGGCCAGGCGCTCAAGGACCACAAGGTCTCGAGCGTGGAACTGACGCGCGAATGCCTCAGGCGCGCCGAAGCTGCCCGCTCGCTCAACGCCTTCATCACCATCGATGAAGATGTCAGCCTGAAAGAGGCGCGCGCCGCTGATGCCCGTATCGCAGCTGGCAGCAGCGGCCCGCTGACCGGCATTCCACTCGCGCACAAGGATATTTTCGTGACGCGCGATCTGCGCTCGACGGCAGGCTCGCACATGCTCGAGCACTACCGCAGCCCGTTCGATGCCACGGTGGTGGAGCGCCTTGGCTTTGGCGCACCGGCAAGCGAGAACAGTGGCGCGGGCATGGTGATGCTTGGCAAGGCCAACTGCGACGAGTTCGCCATGGGCTCGAGCAACGAGAATTCCTACTTCGGCCCGGCCCGCACCCCGTGGGACGAGGCGGCGGTGCCCGGCGGCACCTCGGGCGGCTCGGCTGCCATCGTGGCGGCACGCATCGCACCGGCGGCCACTGGCACCGACACGGGCGGCTCGATCCGCCAGCCGGCGGCCTTTTGCGGGGTCACCGGATTGAAGCCGACCTACGGCCGGGTGTCACGCTACGGCATGATCGCCTTCGCCTCGAGCCTCGACCAGGGCGGCCCGATCGGCAGGAGCGCTGCCGACTGCGCGCTGCTGATGAACGCCATGGCAGGGTTTGACGCGCGCGACTCGACCAGTGTCGAGCGGGTCAGCGAGGATTTCACGCGCGAGCTGCAACTGCCGGTCGCCGGTCTTACCATCGGTCTGCCACGCCAGTACTTCGGTCCGGGTGTGGCGCCCGGGGTCGAGCGCGCGGTGCGCCAGGCGCTGGCCACCTATGAAGCGCTCGGCTGCAAGCTGGTCGATGTCGACCTGCCCAATACCGAGCTGTCGATCCCGGCCTACTACGTGATCGCTCCCGCCGAGGCGTCGTCCAACCTGTCGCGCTTTGACGGTGTGCGCTATGGCCTGCGCAGCGCCGACCAGAAGGATCTGGCCGAGCTCTACAGCCACACCCGTGCCGAAGGTTTCGGCTGGGAGGTCAAGCGCCGCATCCTGGTCGGCAGTTACGTGCTGTCGGAAGGCTATTACGACGCCTACTACCTGCAGGCGCAGCGCATTCGCCGCCTGATCGCCAACGACTTCCAGCGTGCCTGGAGTGGCTGTGACGTGCTGATGGCGCCGGTCGCACCGACTGTGGCGTGGGACATCGGCGAGAAGGCGAACGACCCGGTGTCGAGTTACCTGGCCGACATCTTCACGCTGTCAGTCAGCCTGGCAGGGTTACCCGGCATGTCGATCCCGTGCGGCTTCGGCGAGAAGCAGCGACCCGTCGGCCTGCAGCTGATCGGCAACTATTTCAGCGAGGCGCGCCTGCTCGGCATCGCCCAGGCGTTCCAGAATGCCACCGACTGGCACCGGCTCGCGCCTGGCAAAGACAAGGTAGGGAGCTGACATGGCCTGGGAAATTGTCATCGGTCTGGAAACGCATACGCAGCTGTCGACCCTGTCGAAGATCTTCAGTGGCGCGTCCACGGCATTTGGTGCCGAACCCAACACGCAGGCCTCGCCGGTCGACCTGGCGCTGCCCGGCACGCTGCCGGTGCTCAATCGTGCAGCGGTGGAACGCGCCATCCGCTTTGGCCTGGCCGTCGGCGGAACAGTCGCCCCGCTGTCGATCTTCGCGCGCAAGAACTACTTCTATCCGGACCTTCCCAAGGGCTACCAGATCAGCCAGTTCGATACGCCCGTGGTGGCCGGTGGCAGCGTATCGTTTCTACTCGAACAAAACGGTCAGTGGGTCAGCAAGACCGTGCGCCTGACGCGCGCCCATCTGGAAGAAGATGCCGGCAAGTCGCTGCACGAGGACTACGCCGGCATGACAGGCATCGATCTCAACCGGGCCGGCACGCCGCTGCTCGAAATCGTCAGCGAACCGGAGATGCGCTCTGCTGCCGAAGCAGTGGCCTACGCCAAGACGCTGCACACCCTCGTGATGTGGCTCGGCGTATGCGACGGCAACATGCAAGAAGGTTCCTTTCGCTGCGACGCCAATGTGTCGGTGCGGCCGATGGGCCAGACCGAACTCGGCACGCGCTGCGAAATCAAGAACCTCAATTCGTTTCGCTTCTTGCAAGATGCGATCGAATATGAGGCCAGACGGCACATCGAACTGATCGAAGACGGCGGCCGCGTCATCCAGGAAACCCGCCTGTGGGATCCGGACCGGCAGGAAACGCGCTCGATGCGCAGCAAGGAAGATGCGCACGACTACCGCTATTTCCCCGACCCCGATCTGCCGCCGCTGGCAATCTCGACGGCCTGGATCGAGCGCGTCAAGGCCGACATGCCGGAACTCCCGGCGGCGCTGCGCACCCGGCTCATCACCCAGTTGGATTTGACCGAGTACGACGCCAGCGTGCTGACCTCGAGCCTTGCCATCGCGCAGTACTTCGAAGCCGTGGTCAGAAATGTCGGCCCCGCCAACGCCAAGCTGGCCGCCAACTGGGTGATGGGTGAAGTGCAGGCGCAATGCAATCGCGACGACATCGCCATCTCGGCCGCCCCGGTGGCCGCCACCCAGCTGGCCTGCCTGCTGCTGCGCATCGCGGATGACACCATCTCGGGCAAGATCGCCAAGGACCTGTTCGTCTCGCTTTGGACCAGTCCGCAGCCAGCAGACGACGCGGTCGATCGGCTGATTGATCAAGAGGGTCTGCGGCAGATCTCGGACCGCGACCAGCTGCTTGCGGTGATCGACCAGATCATCGCCGCCAATCCCAAACAGGTCGGCGACTACCGTTCGGGCAAGGACAAGCTGTTTGGTTTCTTCGTCGGTCAGGCCATGAAGGCGACCGGCGGCAAGGCCAACCCGCAGCAGCTCAACAGTATCCTGATCGAGCGCCTCAGCGCTTGACGCTCGAGCTGTTGGCCGATTCGAGTTCGCGAAAGCGCTTCAGGTCGGCATCAAAGCGCACGTTGATGCGGGCGATATCGGCCTTGCGATCTTCGATGGTCTTGGTGCCGCCCGCGATTTCGGCGTCCGAGGCATCGATTCTGCGCTGCAGGCTGGGTGGCAGGGTCTTGCCCTTGTAGCCCAGACTTTCCTTTTTCAGGCCCTCGCGCTCGCTCAGCAACTCGTCGAGCCGGTCGCGCGCGGCCTTGAGGGA
>CAZZVZ010000086.1:0-10164 GCA_964657655.1 Gammaproteobacteria bacterium
TTCGGTACTCGAATCAGACGGAGACTGCGTCATCAGGCCGGAGTAGGCGCCCAGGTAGTTGATATCGTTGCGCTGTGCCGCCTTGCTGTTGGCGGGCTTCAGGTTGGTGCCGACCCAGATGCCACCATGCTGCATGGCAAGGGTGATGTAATAGGCGATGGTCGAGTGCTTGTCGCCGTTCATGCTGGCCGAGTTGGTAAAGCCGGAGAACACCTTGTTCTGCCAGCCGCCGACGAACCAGACCTTGGAACTTGCATCGGCGAACTTCTTGAATTGCCATGCGACGCTGCCCATGTACGTGGGCGAGCCGAAGATGATCGCCTGCGAGGCAGCCAGCGTATCCCAGGCCTCAGCGGGGAGATTGCCTTCTGCATCAATGGCAATCAGGTGCGACGTGGCGCCGGCTGCGGTCACGGATTGCGACACTGTCTCGGCAAGCTTCTTGGTATGGCCGTAGCCGCTGAAATAGACGATCGATACTTGAGTCATGTGGTGCTCTTGGAAGTAGTTTTGGAAAAGATGTCACGGTCGCAGCAAAAAGCTGCAGTTCACCCGGTCGAATGTTCAGGCAGCGCCGCGGCGGCCATCGATACTGTAGCGTCCGGCGCCGTTGGCGATCAGATAGCAGGCTGCGCCCATGATCGACAGATTCTTGAGCAGGTTGACCATCTGGTCCTGGGCGCTGTGCATGGCATTGGGAGATGTGTGAAACACCAGCGTCACCGGAATCAGGAACAAGAACCAGACGACACCGACCCAGCGCGTATACAGACCGAGAATGACGAGGATCGCACCGCCGAATTCGACCAGGATGGTGAGCGGCTCGAGAATCGGCACCAGCGGCAGGCCAGCTGATGCCATGTAGGCGGCAGTGCCGGCGTAACCCGTGATCTTGCCGTAGCCTGCGATCAGGAACAGCAGGCTGATGAGAATGCGGCCGACGAGTTGGATTTCGTCATGGAATTTGTTGGTCAATGTGTTCTCCCGTTGATGATTTGAGATGAAGAAAAATGGCTGACGCGATACAAATGAGGCGGCCCGAAGGCCGCCTCATTGTTCGTGTCAGGGCAGATCGAATAGCAGCACTTCGCTGTTCATGCCGTCGGCCAGGACCAGTTCGCCTGGCTCGCTCACCTTGAGCGCGTCGCCTGCGACCAGCGCGGCGCCGTTGACCTTGATCGAGCCGCGTGCCACGTGCAGATAGGCGCGCCGTCCGGCGGCCACCGGGAAGCTGGCCGTTTCAGCGCCGTCAAACAGCCCGGCGTAGACGCGCGCATCCTGGTGAATCAAGACTGAGCCTTCGGCACTGTCGGGTGCTGCAATGAGGCGCAAGCGTCCGCGCTTTTCTGCCGCCGAGAAATGCTTTTCCTCGTAGCTCGGCTCAATGCCGCGCACATTGGGCATGATCCAGATCTGCAGCAGGTGGGCTTCTTCACGCGGCTCCGGGTTGAATTCCGAATGCAGCACGCCGCGCCCAGCGCTCATGCGCTGCACGTCGCCAGGCTCGATGGTCGAACCCGAGCCGGTGCTGTCCTTGTGCGCCAGCTTGCCATCGAGCAGATAGGTGATGATCTCCATATCCCGGTGAGGGTGCGTGCCGAAACCCATGCCGCCTTCGATCCAGTCCTCGTTGATGACACGTAGTGGCCCGAACTGGACATGCTGATCGTCGCGGTAATCGGCGAACGAGAAGCTGTGATACGACTTGAGCCAGCCATGCTCCGCATAACCGCGTTCGTTACTGCGACGGATATCAAAACTTGTTGTTTCAATCATTTGAATGCCATCCTTTCCGAGGCAAACATCAATGTTCACACGATGGTTCACATCATAGCGCTTGTACCGCGGAAAGAAAGAGGGTAGATTTTGACGAAATCATTCAAAATTTCTGAATATGACGATCGATCTCGCCTCGTTACAGGTGATTGATGCCATCGAGCGCAAGGGCAGCTTTGCGGCTGCGGCCAAGGAACTCGAGCGCGTGCCCTCTGCCATCACCTACGTGGTGCGCCGGCTGGAAGACGATCTGGGCATCCTGCTGTTTGACCGCTCCGGACACAGAGCCCGCCTGACCGCCGCAGGCCAAGAGCTTCTCACCGAGGGGCGCACCTTGCTGCAGGGCGCGGATGCCCTCGAGCGGCGCGTGCAGCGCGTGGCCTCGGGCTGGGAAGTCGAGCTTCGCATCGCCGTCGATGGCCGGCTGCGCGACGACGCAGTGCTGTGTCTGGTCGCGCGCTTTCTGGAACAGTCGCCACCAACCCGCATCCGCCTGTCAAGCGAAGTGCTCGGCGGTACCTGGGACGCGCTGCTTGGCGGACGCGCCGATATCGGACTGGGCGGCGGCGAAGCGCCTCCTGGCGGCAGCGATTCGCCAGGGTTCAAGTCGCGTGAACTGGGTTACATCGAGATGGTGTTTGTGGTGGCGCCCGAGCACCCGCTGGCGCCGATTGAAGAGCCGCTCTCGGCGGCCATGATCCGCGCGCACCGCGCCATCGCCGTGGCCGACACCTCACGCAGTCTGCCGGCCATGACCATCGGCCTGTTGCATGGCCAGGATGTACTGACGCTGCCGACCCTTGATCACAAGATCGCAGCATTGATGCGCGGCCTGGGTTGTGGCTACGTGCCGCGTTCCCTGATCAGCACGCAACTTGAAAGCGGCACGCTGGTGCTCAAGGCCACCAGTGAACCGGTCCGGCGCGGCATGAGCTATTACCAGTGGAACGCCGAGGCAGAAGGCAATGCCATGCGCTGGTTCCTGCAACAGCTGGCCGATCCGGTGGTGCGTTTCGAATTGGTGTCGTGATCGACGTGACTAGTGTGCAAGACGCTCTGCATCAAAGCGTACGGCTTCGTTATAGGGAAACACGTCTTCCACGTGGCCGTTCTGGATGCGCGCCTTCTGGGCGTTCCAATAGTCGGCATCGAACAGTTCAGGATGCATCGACAACAGATTGGCGCGGATCGTGGCATCGCCCAGCAAGAAGGTCTGCCACTCTTCGGGAAACACATCGTTGCGCGCCACGTGATACCAGGGCTCGCTCGCCATTTCGTCTTCGAAACTGCGAGCCTCGGGGACATGGCGGAAATTGCATTCGGTCATGTACTCGATTTCGTCGTAGTCGTAGAACACCACGCGCCGGTTGCGCGTCACGCCGAAGTTCTTGTAGAGCATGTCGCCCGGAAAAATATTGGCTGCCGCAAGCTGCTTGATGGCCCGGCCATACTCGTTGAGCGCATCGCGTTTTTCTTCTTCGCTGGCGGTCTGCAGATAGAGATTGAGCGGCGTCATGCGCCGTTCGATATAGAGATGGCGCACGATATAGCGACCATCTTCCTCAAGCAGCAAGGACGGCGCGAACTGACGCAATTCGGCCAGCAACTCTTCGGAAAACCTTTCCTTCGGGAACGCCACGTCGGAATACTCCAGCGTGTCGGCCATGCGGCCGACCCGGTCATGGCGCTTGACCATCAGGTACTTGCGTTTCACGCCCTCACGATCGACCTCCTTGGGTCTTGCAATCACGTCCTTGATGACCTTGAAGACGAACGGGAAGGACGGCAGCGTGAACACCAGCATCACCAGTCCGCGAATGCCGGGCGCGAGCGTGAACTGGTCGCTCGAATGCGACAGGTGGTGCAGGAAATCTCGATAGAACAACGCCTTGCCGTGCTTTTGCAGGCCGATCATGTTGTAAAGCTCGAATTTCGGGCGAATCGGCAGCATGGAACGCAGGAACTGCACGTAGGCCGCCGGTACTTCCATGTCGACCATGAAATAGGCACGCGAAAAGCTGAACAGCGCCAGCAGGTCGGGCAGATCGAACAGCAGGGCGTCGATCACGATCGCGCCGCCTTCGCTTCTCAAGAGCGCGATGGCGAAGGGAATTTCCTGGGTACCGTTGATCACCTTGCCGATGGCATAGGCGCCTTTGTTGCGAAAGAACAGCGCGTGCAGCACCTGGATCTGGTGGTTCGGCTCGAGCTTGATGTTGGCGCCAAAGCGCTGCTTGGCGACATCGATCATCAAGGTGATGTCGCGATCGAGATCCTGAAACGGCAGCGTGAAGGCAAAGTCGCTCAGCAGTTCGGTCAGCACCGAGCGCACGCCGCGTTCAGCAGGGTAGTAACTGCGGTAAGCCGGCGGATCGGAATCGAGGTGTTCGGTCGAGATGGTGGGCCGCACGAAAATGTAGTCGTTGTGGTAGTAGTCGCGATGCAGGATCTTGCAGCACACCGAATTGAAGAAGGTCTCGGCGCATTCGGGCTGCTTGTGGTCGACCAGCAGATTGATGAAGTGATACTTCACCTGCGGCCAGGTCGACTCGGCCAGCCCCTCGGCCTGGAATTCGCGCTCCAGGCGCAGCACCGTTTCTTCCACGCGCGAATCGTAGAACGCGATGCGTTCGCGCTGGGCGTGCTGGATCGCCTGCCAGTCGCCCCGCTCGAAGCGCTCCTTGGCGGCGGCGCTGATCGCGCGAAACAGGCTGTAGTGCTTGTTGAACCCCCATAGCACCACCTGGGCGATGGCCAGGGCCAGGGTTTGTTCACGCCGTCTTTGATCCATGCAGCCACTCTAACAAATGCGCAAGGCAATGCGTGGCCTCATGCATGGGCAGCATGAAAAACGCCTCCGTGAGGAGGCGTCATGAGCGGGGCAGGGTGGCCTGCTATTCGACTTTCGCCTTGGCGCGCAGGTCGGCCAGCATGGCGCGGAACTTCTCTTCTTGCCACTTCTGGTCCTGCATCATCAGTTCTGCGATCTTCGGCTTGGCTTCTTCGAAGGTCGGCACGGTCGCGTCGCGCACGTCATCGAGCCGGATCACATGATAGCCAAACTGGGTATGCACCGGGGTCAGCGAATACTTTCCCTTCTGCAGCTTGACCATGGCGTCACCAAAGGTCTTGTCGTAGTTGGCCGGTGAACTCCAGCCCAGATCGCCGCCATTTTGGGCCGAGCCTGGATCCTTCGATTGCGCCTTGGCGATCTCTTCGAAGCTGCCGCCAGCCTTGAGCTTGGCGATCGCGGCATTGGCCTGGGCCTCGTTTTCGAACAGGATATGGTGAGCGTGATATTCCTTGTTCGGCATGGTCTTGATCAGCTGATCGTACTGGGCACGGATCTCGGCATCGGTGGGCGGATTGGCCTTGAAGTATTGCTGTGCCAATGCGGCCACCAGCACCTGCTGGCGCGCTGCCTCGAGCTGCAGCTGCACGTCGGGGTCGCTGGTCAGGCCGCGCTTGTCGGCTTCTTGCATCAGGATTTCGCCGGTAATCAGGCGCTCACGCACGGCCTGGTCGAGTTCTGGCGAGTCGGGCTTGCCCGCCTTTGCCAGTGCAGCGACCATTTCGTCGGCCTTGGCCTTGGGGATCGGCTTGCCATTGACCACGGCGATGTTCTGCGCAAACACAGAGCTTGAGGCGAGCATTGCAGCGAGGAACGCGGCGCTGGCGACGATTTTCTTCATGAAAAATCCTAGGGGATGAAAGGTGCGAAGCGAGGTCAGTCCCGGTGCACTTGGCCAGAACCCTGGGCCAGTTCGTCCGGGGCGGTGGCGATGATCGCCAGCGCGTGGATCGGTGTGGGCATTAAATCCGCGAGCGCATGATACACCAAGCGGTGACGCGCCACGCGCGACTGCCCGGCGAACGCGGCGGCCGTCAGGGTCACGCGAAAATGGCTCTCGCCGTCGGTGTAGCCGGCGTGGCCGGCATGCTGGGCGCTCTCGTTGGCGACCACCATGTGGGTCGGCGCAAGCGCCGCCTCGAGGCGCTCTTTGATGGTGTCGGCAATCAAGATGGGTTCCTTGGAGGCTCGTCGGTTTCCATGAAGCGGGCCAGCACAATACTTTGCAGCACCGCGAACGCAAGCGTGAGGCCGGTCAGGCCAAACGACTTGAAGCTGACCCAGATATCGCGCGACAGGCGAAACGCGACAAACAGGTTGAGTGCACCCACCAGCACGAAGAAGATCATCCACGCGTAGTTGAGCCGGCGCCAGTGCGCTTCTGAGAGATGGATGCCGGCCGGCTCGAGCGCGGCCTGCATCAGGTTGCGCCTGGCGAAACGCTGGGCTGCGAACAGCGCAATGGCGAACACCCAGTAAAGCACGGTGGGCTTGAGCTTGATGAAGGTGTCGTCATGGAAGTAGATGGTGGCGCCGCCAAAGATCAGGAAGATGGCAAACGTCAGCCACTGCATCGGTCCGACCTTGTGACGCCGCACCAGCCGGTAGGCGATCTGCAGCGTGATGGCAATGATGGCGAGCGCCGAGGCGATCAGGATCGAGACCAGGTCGTCCGGAATCGATCCGCCGCGCACCAGTGGCGCGAGCCACTGGTCGGCCAGTCGTGCTGCCCCGCTGTGCCACAGGTTCGATGCGAAGTAAGCCGCGAAAAACAGCAGCACCGGCAGCAGGTCGGCGAAAGGCTTCACTTCTTCGGATCAAAGCGCAGGGACGCCGAGTTGATGCAGTAGCGAAGACCCGTCGGCGGCGGTCCGTCATTGAACACGTGGCCAAGATGCGCATCGCAGACATTGCAGATCACTTCGGTGCGCACCATACCAAGCGAACTGTCGCGCTCTTCACGCACGTTGGCCGGATCGATGGGCTCGAAATAGCTCGGCCAGCCGCAGCCGGAATCGAACTTGGTATCGGATTCGAACAGCGGCGTGTTGCAGCACACGCAGGTGTAGATGCCAGCTTCGTGGTGATCCCAGAACTCGCCGGTAAAGGCACGTTCGGTGGCGGCGTGGCGCGTCACCTGGTACTGCGTAGGATCGAGTTCCTGACGCCATTCGGCGTCGCTTTTGACGACCTTTTCCATTACGGCTCCAAAGTTAGGATGAGCAACTGACTTCGAGGCTTGCGGCCCAGTCAGGCGGCGGCGCCGCCAGATCCTCGGCGCCTGGCTGTTGGTCGAAAGGGCGCGCCAAAACTGACGCAAGTCGCTTCACAACGCTGAAATCACCGCCATTGGCGGCCTCGATGGCAAGTTCTGCCAGGTAGTTGCGTAGCACGTATTTCGGGTTGACTCGATCCATTGCAAGCTGGCGCTGCTCGTCATCGCGCGCTTCTCTTGCAAGACGCAGCCGGTAGCTGGCGAGCCAGCGACGCGCCTGTTCCGTGTCGAGCGCGTGATCGAGAATGATCTGGTCGTGTTCCGGGCCAAGGCGGCTGACGCGGCCGAGATCGCGAAAAAATCGGCTGTAATCGAAATGGTTGGTCTGCAGCAGTTCGAACAGGCCATCGAACAGGGCGCCGTCCTGATCGCTGTCGAGCGCCAGCCCCAGCTTGGCGCGCATGCGGCGCAGCAGCGCTGCGTCAAAGCGCGCGCCGAACTGCTGCAGAACGCCTTCGACCGCTGCGACGTCGTCGATCAGCGGCAGCATGGCACGCGCTAGGCAGTAGACATTCCAGTGCACCACCTGCGGCTGCGCTGCAAAGGCGTAGCGACCCTGGTGATCCGAGTGATTGCAGACATGGCCGGCGTCAAACGCATCGAGAAAGCCAAATGGACCGTAATCGAGCGTCAGCCCGAGGATGCTCATGTTGTCGGTGTTGAGCACGCCGTGGCAAAAGCCGAGCGCCTGCCATTGCGCCACCAGTTCGGCGGAGCGCTCCATCACGCAGCGCAGCAGCTCGAGGTAGGGCCGCTCGGCGCTTAGCAACTCGGGATAACTCGAATTCAGGACGTAGTCAGCCAGCTGGCGCAGATGCTCGATATCGCCCTTGCCGGCCCAGTGCTCGAACGATCCGAAGCGCACGAACGATGGCGCGACGCGCGTCACCACGGCTGCGCTTTCGAGGGTTTCCCGGATGACCGGCTGCGGCGAGCCGATCAACGCCAGCGCCCGCGTGGTCGGCACGCCGAGCGCTGCCATGGCTTCCGAACAGAGGAATTCGCGGATCGAGGACCGGAGCACGGCGCGGCCGTCGCCCATGCGTGAATAGGGCGTCGGTCCCGCACCTTTTAGCTGCAGCTCGAAGCTTTGGCCATCAGCTGTGCGGAGGTCGCCAAGCAGCAGGGCGCGACCGTCGCCCAGCTGACCGGCCCACACGCCGAACTGGTGCCCGGAATAGACCGCCGCCAGCGGCTTTGAGCCAGGAAGCAGCCGGTTGCCTGCGAAGACGTCGGTCCAGTACGGATCCGACAGCTCCGCAGCGTCCAGTCCGAGCTGCTCGGCAAGCGGCGCTGAGATCGCGATCGGATATGGTTCAGGCAGGGCGGTGGCACCGCACAGCGTGTAGAAAGCAGGATCGAGCGAGGCGAACTGGTTGCCAAGCACAGGCGGGGCGGCCACGGCTGCGCCCTGCTGCGCGACCTCTTCAGCCAGCACATCTTGGTCAACAAGTTGATTCATTCAGCCATTTTAGCTGTTTGGCCGGTCAACCACCCGCGTGGCACCATGACCGGGGCGGCGTTTTTCAGTTTCGCGACCGGAGCAGCAATCGCTCAGCCATGGCGCGCCGCAACATCGAAAGCGTTTGACGCTACCTCACATGGCAAGGAACAATCGTTTCCCCGCGTAGGGGGCCCGGCTGCGGCAACGCCGGGCTGACAAAAAAGCGGGATGACAGCGCGTTGCTCTGGCGCTGCAACAAAGGAGGAGCTATGCAAGGTTTGATGATGAGCACGCCGTTGCTCATATCGTCGATGATCAAGCACGCGGATCAAAGTCACGGTGATACCGAGATTGTGTCCAGGCGTGTGGAAGGCGATATCCACCGTTACACATGGCATGACTGCCATACCCGCGCGCGCCAGTTCGGCAATCTGCTCAAGGATCTGGGCGTGAAGGATGGCGAGCGTGTCGCGACACTCGCCTGGAACGGCTACCGCCACCTCGAAGTCTATTTCGGAACCTCGGGCATCGGCAGCGTGCTGCACACGATTAACCCGCGCTTATTCCCCGAACAGATTGCCTGGATCGCCAACCACGCCGACGACCAGGTGATGCTGTTTGACATCACCTTTGCGCCCATCGTCGAGGCGATCGCGCCGCTGTGCAAGAGCGTACGCCACTGGATTGCGATGACCGATCGTGAGCATATGCCGGCCATCAAGGTCGACGGGCTGATGTGCTACGAAGAGGCACTGGCGGCATCGAGCGAGGTGCTCCAGTGGCCCGAGTTCGACGAGAACAAGGCCTCCTCCCTTTGCTACACCTCGGGCACGACCGGCAATCCCAAGGGCGTGCTGTACAGCCATCGCTCGACCGCGCTGCATTCCTTTGCGATTGCCTTGCCCGACACACTCAACCTGTCGGCGCGCGACACCGTGCTGCCGGTCGTGCCGATGTTCCACGTCAATGCCTGGGGTCTTCCATACGCGGCCGCCATGGTCGGCTGCAAGCTGGTGATGCCCGGTCCCAATCTCGACGGCAAATCGCTCTACGATCTGTTCGAATCCGAAAAGGTGAGCCTGTCTGCGGGTGTGCCAACCGTGTGGCTTGGCTTGTTGAACTATGTGCGCCAGAACAATCTGCGTTTTAACACCATGAACCGCACCGTGGTGGGCGGCTCGGCCTGTCCGCCTGCCATGCTGCGCAGTTTCCAGATCGACTATGGCGTGCAGGTGCTGCATGCATGGGGCATGACCGAGATGAGCCCGGTCGGCACCTGCGGCGTCCTGAAGGGCAAGCACGACGCCATGACCCCCGACGAGCGCCTGGCCATCCAGGCCAAGCAGGGGCGACCGGTGTTCGGCGTGGAACTCAAGATTGTCGACGCAGAGGGCAGCGAACTGCCGTGGGACGACAATGCCGCAGGCGACCTGATGGCGCGCGGTCCGTGGGTGGTGAAGAGCTATTTCCGCAACGAAGGCGGAGACCCGCTGCGCGATGGCTGGTTTCCGACCGGCGATGTCGCGACCATAGACCCCGACGGCTTCGTGCACATCACCGATCGCAGCAAGGACGTGATCAAGTCGGGTGGTGAATGGATCGGCTCGATCGATCTGGAGAACATCGCCATGGCGCATCCGGCCGTGGCGATGGCTGCGGTCATCGCCGTGCATCATCCGAAGTGGGATGAACGTCCGCTGCTGGTGGTGGTGAAGCGGCCCGATGTGGCTGTGACGCGCGAGGAACTGTTGGCACACTACGAAGGCAAGATCGCCAAGTGGTGGATGCCCGACGATGTCGTCTTCGTCGATGAGATCC
>CAZZVZ010000087.1:0-10126 GCA_964657655.1 Gammaproteobacteria bacterium
ATTGCCTGTGTGGGCGTGCAAGCGTTGCCGCGCATCGGATTGGCCTGGATCGGCAATCTGCGATTCAGATCGCTGCTTGATGAGAGCGGCCGCAGCGCTTTCGTTGATGCCGCTTTGCCCCAGCGTCTTGACCGTACGGATGATCGCTAAGCGGCCCTTGAACCGGGCACGCGCGATTTCAAACCGTCGCCACGGGGGTCGCGGGCGATGCGATAGCGCCCGGCAGATTGAGCGGTGGGGCGGTCAGAAAAAAGCGCGAGCGCCGCTGCGCGCGCAGGTAGTTGGCAAGCGGGCTCAAGCGCCAAAGTTCGCCCAAGTGCACGCCGAGCTTGAACAGACAGTGCTCGTGCAATGGCAGGGCTGCGCAGCAAGCGCCACCTGGCCTGGCCGGGTAGGCCTCGACGGCGTAATTGTCGGCGATCAGCACGGCCAAGCCGCAATTCGTGATCCAGTTCAGCAGTCTGCTGTCACGACCATCGAGCACGGCGCCGGTGGCGGCCAGTACCTCTGCATCCGGATGGCGCTGCATCGCCAGAATGACTTCGGCGAAGCCGGTATGCAGGCATACCATGTCGCCAGGCTCGATGTGAATCTGGTCCGACTCGAGCACCTGCATCAGTTCGCTGTAGCCAATCACGCTTCTCTGCTGGCCGAAGTGGGCCATGAGATCGATCATCACGCCGCGACCCTGGACTGTGCTTTGTGCCATGTGCTCGATGCCAAGTGCGATTGCCTTTGATGTGCTCGGTGCGCCAGGGGTGGTGATCACGCCCGCATCGCGCGCGCCGCTTGGACCAAGCACGTGTTCGCCGGCACGAAAGCCGTTGTAATACACCGCTTCTGGCAGGCCGTCGTCGTTGGCGTCGAACAGCGAACCGACGTGGGCCAGCCCGTCCCATTGCGTCGAATATTGCAGATGCATGATGACCAGATCGTCACTCAGAACATCCGACCTGGTCGCGTCGGTGCTGGCCAGCCTAAAATTGAAATTCACCTGCCCATGGCGCAACGTTGGGCGCAGCACCGGGGGATGCCGGTTTGGATTGAGCACACTGCCGCCTGGGTAATCGAGCGGCAGGCTGAGGCAGAAACTGCGCCCGTCCCGAATCTCGAGTGCGGCCGCCCGAACCCTCTCCGGCGTCAGAAGATTGATGCGTCCCAACTGGTCATCGGCGCCGAAATCTCCCCAGTTCGACCCTTCAGGCCGACGTTTCCATCGTTTCTCCACGACATCATCTCCTGTTTGACACTGCTGCCTCAAGCACCCCGGCGGCGCAACAAATTATCGGTATAGTGCTGCTCGATTCTGGCCCCGGTGGCAGCACGCGCAACGCAGCTTTAAGTTTTTCGGCCACAACTGTAGCGCAACACTTTATGGTCACTGAAAGCTTTCGCCGCCTGACCCGACTTAGCGCAGCAACCGTCCTGGTTGGAATCACAGGCGGTCTGGGCGGCATGGCTCTGGCGCTGTTGCTGCGCACCGTGCAACACCTGAGCTTCAGTTATCAGCTGCATCCGCTGTTCGGCGACACCAGCTTTCTCATGGGTGTCACGAGCGCCACGCCGGCACGCCGTTTTTTGGCCCTACTTGCCTGTGGATTATTGGCAGGTGTCGGCTGGTGGCTGCTGTATCGCTTCGCGCGGCCCACCGTGAGCATTCGTCAGGCGGTCAAAAACGTCGATCAGCCGATGCCGGTTGGCTCGACGCTCTGCCACGCGCTGCTGCAAATTATCACGGTCGCGATGGGATCGCCGCTTGGACGCGAAGTCGCGCCACGCGAACTCGGTGCGCTGTTTGCCACGCTGCTTGGTCGGGCGTTTCATCTCAACCATGCAGACCGGCGCCTCATGATCGCGTGCGGCGCCGGTGCCGGACTTGCTGCGGTCTACAACGTGCCTCTGGCGGGTGCGGTATTCACGCTCGAGGTGCTGCTCAACAGCTTTGCGCTGCCCGTGGTGATTCCGGCGTTGGCGACTTCCGTGATCGCAGCCGTCGTGGCCTGGATTGGTCTTGGCGATCGCTCGCAATATCTGTCGCCTCAGACGCAAATCAGCGCGTCACTGATCGCCTTTTCAATTGTGATGGGCCCGCTGTTTGGTTACGCGGGCTACTGGTACGGGCGTCTTGGCGTTGCAGCTCGCAAGCGCGCACCGCGCGACTGGCACGTGTTGCCCTGGTGCCTGGTGACGTTCGCCGCCATCGGCGTGGCGGCCATGTGGTATCCCGAATTGCTCGGCAACGGCCGCGGGCCGACGCAGCTGGCACTCGACAGCAGCATTCCTGACAGCCTTGCCGTGGTGTTGCTGGTGCTCAAGCTGGCCGCCACCACGGGGGCGCTACGTGCCGGTGCAGAAGGCGGCCTGCTGACGCCCGGCCTCGCCACGGGCGCCCTGATGGCGACCTTGCTTGGTGCCTTCTGGAACTGGCTCGGGGCGGGCGTATCGCCCGGCTCCTTCGCTTTGATTGGCGCGACGGCATTTCTCGCCTCGTCGATGGCCATGCCGATGACGGCGATCGCTCTGGCACTCGAATTCACGCACGTCGACCACGACTTTTTGATCCCGATTCTGTGCGCGGTGGCGGGCTCGGCGGCGATCCGGCGACTGTGTGGTGACTAGCCGCGGCGTCTTGCTGCTGCCGAGTTGCGTAGCGGCGGCGCCGAGGTCAAGAAAATTCAAGACAGCGGATTTCGCAGTGGTTCTAATTGCGTCATGAACCAGGCGCTCGAACAAGAAGTTGTGGATACGCACCTTCCTTTGCGGCTGCGCATGGTTCCTCTTCTGGTCACGCTGGTTCTTGCATTTGCCATCCCCTACGCTGCCAGCGCCTGCGCGATCATCCTGAGCCAATTGGCAGGAACGCCCGCCCGCGCGGCGCTGTGCTGCCGTTCCTGTACGTCCACCACGCATTTCAGGGCCTGTTCGGCTGGCTCGCGATCGTCGTGATGCGCAGACTGGCACCCGCCGATTACGGCCTGCACCGGCCAGTCGGCAAGAGCTATCTGCTGCCCGCCATCTGCTGGGGCCTGGCGTTCGGAGTGTTGATGACGCTGGTCGACTACGCACCAGAGCTGTGGAGCAGGACCGTCCCCCATCTGGACTACCCGCTCAATGCACCCAACGTCTTCGGCTGGTTATTCTTTGAAGGGGTTTTTGTCGGGCCGACCGAGGAGATCCCGTTTCGAGCGCTGCTTGTGACTTATCTTGCAGCGCAGATGCCTGGACGGATTCGCTGTCGCCGTTTCAGCATGAACTGGGCGGGCGTCATCGTGGCCGTCATCTTCGCCTTGCTGCATGCCAGCAATTTCAGCACGCGCGACTGGCCGCAGGCTGTCGGCCAGCAGATCTATGCCTTCATGCTGGGTGTGCTTTACGCCTACTGGCTCGAGAAATCACGCAGCGTGCTGGCAAGTGCGGTCGGACACAACGTCGGCGACGTCACCGAGTTTGCCCTGCTGTTTGGCTGGGTTGCCCTGGCGTCCTGACAGGCTCTCCAAGGGCCTTTTCGAAAGCCCGTCACAGGCGCTGCCGAAGCTGCTTGCCGGACGTGGAACAAGCGATGTGGCATCATGATTCCCCCTGATATTTTGCTGGCGACGCGAGCTTTTGATCCCCGTCGCCGCATCAACACGATTCGCTCGAGGAGCATTTTCCATGGATATGAAAGTCACCACCTACCCCGATACCCAGCTGCTGATCGATGGCCAGTGGTGCGCGGCCTCGGGCGGCAAGACCATCGACGTGGTCAATCCGTCGACTGGCGGGGTGATTGGCAAGGTGGCGCACGCCACCATCGCCGATCTGGACCGTGCGCTGGCATCCGCCGAAAAGGGTTTTCTTGCCTGGCGCAAGACGCCCTCGAACGAGCGCGCAGCGGTGATGCGCAAGGCAGCAGGCCTGTTGCGCGAACGCGCGCCGGAAATCGCGCGGCTGCTGACCATGGAGCAGGGCAAGCCATTTGCCGAAGCGCGCGTCGAGGTGCTGGCCGGTGCTGACATCATCGAATGGTTTGCCGATGAAGGGCGACGTGTCTACGGCCGCATCGTGCCGACCCGCAACCTGGCCGCAGAACAACTGGTGTTCAAGGAACCGATCGGCCCGGTGGCGGCATTTACACCGTGGAATTTTCCGATCAACCAGATCGTCAGAAAACTCGGCGCGGCGCTCGCGAGCGGCTGTTCGTTTCTGGTCAAGGCGCCAGAGGAGACACCCGCATCACCTGCTGCATTGCTGCAGACCTTTGTCGATGCAGGCATCCCTGCGGGGACGGTCGGTCTGGTGTTTGGCAATCCGGCCGAGATTTCCAATTACCTGATCCCGCATCCGATCATCCGCAAGGTGACGTTCACTGGATCGACGGCGGTCGGCAAACAGCTCGCGTCTCTGGCGGGTGCACACATGAAGCGCGTCACCATGGAGCTCGGTGGTCACGCGCCCGTCATCGTGGCAGAGGATGCCGACGTCGCGCTCGCAGTGAAAGCTTCAGGCGCGGCCAAGTTCAGAAACGCCGGTCAGGTGTGTATCTCGCCGACGCGCTTTCTGGTGCATAACAGTATCTACAAGGAGTTTGTCGCGGCCATGGTCAAGCATGCCGACGGACTGAAGCTGGGAGACGGCCTGAGCGAAGGCACGACGCTAGGACCGCTCGCCAATTCAAGGCGCCTGGACGCGATGGCGAAGGTGCTGGCGGATGCGAGGGCAACCGGCGCGACCGTCGAGACTGGTGGTGAACGGGTTGGCAGCGGTGGCAATTTCTTTGCCCCGACCGTGTTATCCAACGTCTCGCTAAAGGCAGACGTGTTCAACAACGAACCGTTCGGCCCGATCGCTGCGGTGCGTGGATTCGACACGCTTGAAGAAGCCATCGCCGAGGCCAATCGCCTGCCTTATGGCCTGGCGGGCTATGCCTTTACCAAGTCCTACAAGAACGTGCACCTGCTGTCGCACCAGATGGAAGTCGGCATGCTGTGGATCAACCAGCCAGCGGCGCCCACACCTGAAATGCCGTTTGGTGGCATCAAGGACTCCGGCTATGGTTCCGAGGGCGGTCCCGAGGCAATGGAAGGCTACCTGGTGACCAAGGCGGTCTCAGTGATGGCTGCGTGAACTGATCCTGCGATTCATTTCGCTGACGCCAGCAGAAGGGTAAGTGCTTCCATCGGCGCCTCGGCGGCGTGACGCGCGGTCCGCTCAATTTCCCGATAGCGCGCGATCAGCTCTTCGCCGACAGGCGTGAGCACCGCGCCGCCGCCTTTGACGCCGCCCGCGACGGCGATCACGGCAGGCGAGATCAGGGCGCGGTTGGTTTCATCAATCAACAGCCAGGCGCGTCGATACGACATTTCGAGGGCGCGCGCGGCAGCCGAGATTGAGCCGGATTCCTTCAACGCTTCCAGGAGTGCCACTTTGCCGGGGCCGATCGCGATACTCTGGTCGCGATACACCCGGATGCGGAACTGTACTTTGGCTGTCATCTCAAATCCTTGATGGTTCATGCGCTGGCGGTTGCATTGTCAGGTGTGCACCATGCCTTGCAATGTTCCTGAACGTAACACTTTCTCATATGCCGGATATGGCCGCGAAAGCGCGAGAGAAGCTCGACGGTTGCCTTGCAGGTTCGGGATGCTGGTATGGCAGGCCGGCCGTTTTCGGGGCCGAGTCGTTTCCTTGAATTATCAACGCACCATGATCCCGTCATGAAAATCCTAAAACAGCTGTTGCTCGGCTTCTCCGTGATTGTCACCTGCGCTGGTGCTGCTTCGGTGGCATCGGCGAGCGAGATCACTGTGGCTGCGGCCGCCAGCCTGACCGACGCGCTGGCTGAAGCCGGTCGCGTGTTCCAGAGCCAGACCGGCGACACGGTGCGATTCTCATTCGCGGCGTCATCGACGCTGGCCAAGCAGATCGAGTCGGGCGCACCGGTCGCCCTGTTCTTCTCGGCTGACGAGGACTGGATGGATTACGTCGAGTCGCGCAAGCTTCTGATCGCGGACACGCGCCATGATCTGCTCGGCAATCGTCTTGTACTGATCGAGCCCGCCGACAAGACGGCACAGATCGATATCGTCGCCGGTTTTCCATTGGCCACGCTGCTCGGCACAGGCAAACTTTCAATGGGTGAGCCAGGAAGTGTCCCTGCCGGCAAATATGGCAAGGAGGCGCTGACCAACCTGGGCGTGTGGGACAGCGTTGCAAAGCAAGTGGTCGCGGCAGATTCGGTGCGCTCCGCCATGGCCTTCGTGCAGAGCGGCGAGGCACCGCTGGGTATCGTCTACGCCACCGATGCTGCCAGTTCCAGGCAGGTTCGCGTGGTGGGTCTCTTCCCGTTAGGTTCGCACAAGCGCATCACCTATCCGGTAGCGATGATCAAGGATCAGGATTCGCCCGAAGCGCGCGCCTTCCTCAAATTTGTCGAGGGTCCCGAAGGCCGGGCGATCTTTAACAGGTACGGCTTCTCCGGACCGTAACGCCTGGCTCGCTGAGCCTCAGTGGCGGCCAGCCGTCCCGCACGGGCCGCAGCGCCCGCCATCGCGGCCACGGTGCTGTGCGGCTACGCTGCGTTAACTTTGCGCAAGCGACGCCTGGTCTGCGACCCACCATGTCGAAGATACTGCAGCCAGCCAGGACGCTGTCACTGGGGCGCGCGAGCCAGCGCAGGTCGCTAGAAGGTCACGATGGCCGAGAACTGCAGCATGTTGGAGTTCTTGGCGCGCAGATCAGCCCCATTGATGACATTGGCAAAATCAAGCCGAAGGCTCGCCTGCCTGCTGTAGGCAATGCGTGCACCCAGGCCCCTGCTCGAGATGAACAGATGGCTCTTTTCGCCGGGAAGTGGATCGACGCGCGCCAGCTTGGCCGCGTCATAGAACAGCACGCCGTGCAGCTGCCAGCTGTCGTTGATGAGACGCGCGCCGAAGTCGGGGGTGATGCCCTCGAGCGTGATGCGCTCACCGCGGTCGTCAGTCGCTGCACGCTCATCGAAGCCCCGCACCGAATCGATCCCTCCTGCGCCGAACTGTTCCGGCGATACCAGGGCGTCTGAGGTGTACTGGCCATCGAATGCACCATGCAGCCGCCAGCCCTGGTAGACGTCAGTCGTGACGTCTGCGTTGTAGAGCAGCAGCTGGTAGCTGGCGGTCGCGTTCTGGCGCCCGCCTGGCAGCCTGAAATCGTCGGTGCTGCCGTTGCTGCCGCCAGGGATGTTGTGTTCGTAGGTCACGCCAGCTTCGCCTTCCAGTTTCGCGGTGGTGTAGTTGACGGCGTAACCCAGCCCGAGCGGATGCACCGTGACATCGGGAACCAGGCTGTCACCGTTATCGCCCAGCGTGACGTCATTCTTGTATGCGCGCCAGTCGAGACTGGCAAACAGGCGCTGGTTCCAGATCTCCGAGCGCGCCAGATACTGGGTCAGCCGGGCGCCGAATGTGGTGCCCTTGCCGGTGATGCCGTAGGCGCCGGCCGTGGTGGTCACCAGACCGGAGTTGACATTGGAGTAGCCCGCGCTCAGGTCGAGCGTCTCGTTTCTCGAATAAAGCGGGATGACGTAGTTGGCGCCGATGATATCGACATCGTGGATCTTGTTGGGGGAGGTCTGGAATTGGGCCGAGAGCACGTGATCCGCACCGAACACGTTGGCATCGTGGATGGCGAGACCGAGCCGGTCCCGGCCGCTGTCGCTGGTGCCGGTGTTATCGAAAATCACGGCGAACTGCATCGGGTCCTCGTCGCTGACGCGCACCAGCGCATCGGCGGAGTCGGCGCTGGCACCCTGACGCAGCGTCACCTGGATCTGCTTGGACGGATTGTCGTTGCTCATGCGCACTTCGGCTGCCACATCGTCCATGTTGGGTGTCTCGCCCGGCACCAGGGCAGGCAGTGCTCTGACGATGTTGTCCGACGAGAAATGCTTGTTGCCTGCCACTTCGACCTTGCCTAGGCGGGCTTCCGTGACGCTGATCCTGATCACGCCATTGCTGATGTCTTGCTGCGGCAATACGATGTTGACGGCGTCGATGCCGGCCTCGCGATACTTCGCCTTGAGTGCCGCGATGGCTTCTTCGAGGCGCTCGAAGGTGACGCTTTGTCCCTGGTAGGGTGACAGCGTCGCGTCGATGGTGGCGGCAGACAACGCGTGGGCGCCGGTAACCTCGAAGTGGTTGACGGCGAAGTGCGGTGGCACCGGGGTCGACTGCGGCGGCTGCTGCGCCTGTGCCGCGAGGCTGATGGCAGCCAGCCCGAGCGTGAGCGCTGCGCCGGCAGTACGGACGCGGGACAGACCCATGCGCATGGCACATTTCCTTTGATTGGCTGTTGCCATCATTGCACCACGCACGCCATGGGATCGAAGTCGAAGTTCTGCAGCAGGCTGTCACCCTGAATGAATCGCGGTACATCGACCAGTGTGGTGGGCACTGTCTCTACATTGAGATCGTTGCCGTCTGCGGCTGGCGCGAATCCGGCCTCGCCCGGACCGAGAATGATTTCCTTGCCGTTCTCGGAGAGCGAAATGGAACCATCGAACACCGCTGCATATGCACCCGGCGTGATGTGACTCGGCTCGTCGCCATAGAGGCCGTTGTAGTCGAGATTGAGCGTCTCGGGCAGCACGCTGCTGTCGCCCGAACTCGCAGGCGGCGGTGTATCGAGCAGTGTCGGCACACTCCCCGGACCGTTGACCACGGCGCTCTGATTGCCCGAGATATCGAGGCTCTGGTCGCCCGAGGTGATGCGCGTCGCGCCTTGGCGCATGCTGACCACGACCGCCTGATCGCAATCGGTCGCAGGCGCATCGGCAGTCACGCTGGCACCCTGGCCCAAGGGCGCGCAGCGCAGGTCGAAGGCGGTGCCCCGGATGCCGATCGTCGCCGTGGGCGTCACGTAGCCGACATGCTCGGGATGGGATCTGCCGATCAGTCCGGTCACGGTGCGCAGACTGCCTCGCAGCAGGCCGACCAGGAAGTTGGTGTTCTGCGGCTGACTTGGGTCATAGCGGTAACTGGTGATCACGAACTTGGTACCCCCACCGAGCACGGTGCGCGTGTCGTCGGTGAAGAGCAAGGTGATACGGCCTCGTTCGGCGACCTGCACCACGTCGCTGTTATAGAGCGGTGCGCCAAGATACAGGGCGCGCTCAGGTCGACCGGGCGACGCGGCGCTTGATCGATCGACCAGTTGCGCGACGCGCGCCACCACCACCGGCATTTCCGATGGCGGAATGCGGTGGTCCGCCAGCGCTTGCTGTTCGCGTTCGCAGTCCGCTTCGCAAAGGCGTGCAATAAAGTCGGTGCCACGAATACCGATGGTGGCGAAGGAGCTCAGCTTGAGCGAGTAGGCTGACTTGTCACCAAGCTTGCCAATCAGGCCGGTCACGGTCCGAAGTCCGCCGCGCAACAGGTCGAGCAGCATGTGATCTTGTGCCGGCGCCGCGTGATCGTAGTGATAGCGTGTCACTGAGAGGCGCGAGTTGGGCCTGAGCGCGACCTGGCTGCCATCGGAAAATACCAGCTGCGCGAAAGAGTCCTTCTCGGTAATGATGACATCACCTTCTTCCAGCGCGCCGCCGCGCGCCGCCAGATTGAAGCGCCCCGAGGTCTGCCTGAGCACCGAGACCACACCCTGGATTTCGCCAAAGCGGGCCGTCGGCTCCTGCTGGGCACGAGCGCACTGGAGCGACTGCAGCAGCAACAGCGCCAGCGTCAGCGCGAACAGAGCGCTGCATTTTTGCAGCATCGCATTGCAGGCAGCGCGCACTGCCCTGGGCGGATTACTTGCTGCAGACATCGACTTGCACCGGGTGGCCGACAAACGGATGGACGGGCGTCAGCAGCAGTCCGGCATCGCCGTTGGCAGCAGGTAGTCCGTTGAACAGACTTCCTGCAAGGTTGTCATCGGCCGCCTGGCTGGCTCCGGCCGACGCACTGGCAGCGCTGTCACCGTAGTTCGAGGTGGTGGTCTGGTCGAGCGCCACCACGGTCGGCTGACTGGCAAGCAGCGCTGCGTCCGCGGTCGCCTGATCGCTTGCCACGGGCGCGGGGCTGGGCGCAGGCGCTGGCGGTGCGGCAGGTGGCGCTGCTGGCGGGGTTGCAGGTGGTGCCGCCGGTGGCGCCGCAGGCGGAGGTGGCGGTGG
>CAZZVZ010000088.1:0-668 GCA_964657655.1 Gammaproteobacteria bacterium
CACCGATCGAGAAAAATTTCGAAGGCCACACGGTGCACGAGATTCCGCCCAATGGGCAGGGCATCGCGGCCCTGATGGCACTTGGCATGGTGCAGCACCTCGACCTCGGGCGCCACGCGCCCGATTCGGTTGAATCGCTGCATCTGCAGATCGAGGCCATGAAACTGGCCTTTGCCGATGTCTACCGCTGGGTCGGCGACAGCGATTACATGACAGAGGTGACAGCCGAACACCTGCTCGATGACGCCTACCTCGCTTCGCGGGCGCGCCTGATCGACATCAAACGCGCCAGCGACACGCTGCATGGCACGCCACCCAGGGGCGGCACCATCTATCTGTCGGCCGCAGACGAGAGCGGCATGATGATCAGCCTGATCCAGTCCAACTACATGGGCTTTGGTTCGGGCATCGTGGTGCCGGGCACCGGCGTATCACTGCAGAACCGCGGCCACGGCTTTTCTCTAGAGCCGGGCCACCCGAATCTGGTGGCGCCGGGCAAACGTCCCTTTCATACCATCATCCCGGCCTTTCTGACCAAGGACGGTCACGCCCAGATGAGCTTTGGCGTGATGGGCGGAAACATGCAGCCGCAGGGCCACCTGCAAACGCTGGTACGCATGCTGGTGTATCGGCAGCAGCCACAGGCGGCGTGCGATGCGCCACGCTGG
>CAZZVZ010000088.1:678-10040 GCA_964657655.1 Gammaproteobacteria bacterium
AGTCAACAGCGGCCTGTCACTCGACTGCGAATCGACCATGTCGCCGGCCACCGTCGAGGCCCTGCGCCATCTCGGTCACAACATCGAGAGCGTGCAGGACAGCTACATGGACTTTGGCTCCGGTCAGTTCATCTGGGCACTGTCGAAGGACCGCGAAGACGGCTATGTCGCCGCGAGCGATGCCCGCCGCGACGGCCACGCGGTCGGCTTCTAGACCTCGGCTGGATGCGAGCGGCGGTCGTCGTTCATTCGCAATGCGCGCTGGCCTTTTGGGCCACCGCCTGCAGAATCTCGCCGCTTGCCGTGTCCTCGGCGAAGGCAACAAAGCCGAGGTCGGCCAGCGACCCGTCGGGCAGCGTGCCCTTGAGTTCGGCGCTGGCCTTGCCATCATGCGCATCGGCCGGCTCGCTCAAGGCACGCACCGCAAACACATGATGCAAGGTGGCCCCGCTGTTTTCACCGGCCTTCACCATCGAGGTGAGATTGTTCTGATAGAGCGCAATGTAGAGTGCTACCGGGCCGTGCTGACCTGACACGTGGTCGAGCTGGCCTGCCACCATATAGTGCCCGCTGCCATCGAGCTGCTGCGTAAGCGTCAGACTGGCTTCAGCAGGCGCCGCAGCGCTGGCGCTGCCCAGCTGCGGCCACGTCCCGCTCGACCAGTTGCGCAACTCGTGCCCATTGACGAACACTTCGGGCGTATAGACCAGGCGGCTGTGCATGGCTGCGGCCAGCGCATTCTGGCGCTCGGTGTAGCGATGATCCGAAAAGCGATCGGTCCAGCCGATCGAATTCCAGTAATCAACATGAAACGCGAGCGCTACGGCGTTCTGGTCCGGGCCATCTCCTTGCACAGGTTCGCGGCGCAGCCAGTCGTCCGCGGGCGGACAGCTGTTGCAGCCTTCGGAGGTATAGAGCTCGACCAGTGCCACGCGATGCGCCGGGCTGGCGACGCGGCAGGTGGCTGGCTGCGCCGCCCATGCCGCAGCGCCGCAAAAATTCACGCTGGCGAGCAACAGCAGCCAAGCACTTGTGCTGAAACGGTTTTTCATCGCGGCTCCGGACGTTCCTGGGCAACAATAGTCGCACTGAAGCCAGTGACCTTACAGCGCACGCCGACTTCTGAGACTGGAGCTTAGCGACTAAGCGATAATCGCGCTTTTGATTTTTCTGCTGCCCATGAGCATTGACCTGACCATTGCACGTGCCGCGACATTAAAGCCGATCGGCCTGATCGCACAAAAGCTCGGCCTGGCCGAAGACATGATCGAGCCATACGGCCGCTTCAAGGCCAAGTTCGACCCGAGCGCAGCGCTTGCCATGCCAGTGCGCGGCAAGCTGGTGCTGGTCACGGGCATCAGCCCGACACCTGCCGGCGAGGGCAAGACCACCACCACCATTGGTCTTGGCGATGCACTGTGCCGCGCCGGCAAGAAGGCCATCGTGTGCCTGCGCGAACCGAGCATGGGACCGGTCTTTGGTCTGAAGGGTGGCGCGACCGGCGGAGGCTACGCGCAGGTGGTGCCGATGGAGGATATCAATCTGCACTTCACCGGCGATTTCGCTGCGGTCGCGCAGGCGCACAATCTTCTGGCCGCCATGCTCGACAATCATATCCATCATGGCAATGCACTGCGCATTGATGCGCGACGCGTCTCGCTGCGACGCGTGATGGACATGAACGATCGGGCACTGCGCGAGACCACGGTGGGCCTGGGTGGCCCCGCCAACGGTTTCGTGCGCAGCGACGGTTTCGACATCGTGGTGGCCTCTGAAGTGATGGCCATCCTCTGCCTCGCGGCCGACCTGGCCGACCTCAAGAAACGCCTGGCGCGCATCGTGGTGGCGGAATCTCTCGACGGCAAGCAGATCACCGCTGCGGATCTGAAGGCGCACGGCGCCATGACAGCCTTGCTGAAGGACGCCATCAAACCGAATCTGGTGCAAACCCTGGAGGGCAATCCGGCTCTGATTCATGGTGGCCCGTTCGCCAATATCGCGCACGGCTGCAGCAGCGTGATTGCGACCCGCGCCGCTCTCGCGCTGGGTGACGTCGTGGTCACCGAGGCAGGCTTTGGCGCTGATCTCGGTGCCGAGAAATTCCTCGATATCAAGTGCCGCATGACGGGCCTCGCGCCGCACGCGGCCGTGCTGGTGGCCACCATACGCGCACTGAAATATCACGGTGGCCTCGAACTCAAGGAACTGGGCGAAGACCGGCCGGAGAATCTGTCTGCGGGCCTTGCCAATCTGGAGCGCCACGCGACCAACCTGAGCCAGCGCTTTGGCATCCCCGTGGTTGTGGCACTCAATCATTTCACCACCGATCGCGCGAGCGAGATCGAGCTGGTGCGCGAGCGCCTGCGCGTGCTCGGCATCGAGGTGGTGCTGGCGCGCCACTGGGCCGATGGCGGTGCCGGTGCAGAACTGCTGGCTGCAGCTGTCATGCAACTGCTCGATGCACCCAAAAAGCAGCTGACGCTGCTTTATCCGGACCAGGCGTCCCTGGTCGAAAAACTCGAGGCAGTGGCGACCAAGATCTACGGCGCCAAGGACGTTGCCATCAACGCGCGCGTGCTGACGCAGTTAAAGACGCTTGAGGAGCGCGGCTTCGGCGGCCTGCCGATCTGTATTGCCAAGACGCCCTACTCCTTCTCGAGCGATCCCAAGCTGCGCGGCGCGCCAAGCGGTCACACGCTGCTGGTGCGCGATGCCCGCCTTTCGGCCGGCGCCGGCTTCGTGGTGATGATCTGCGGCGACATCATGACCATGCCGGGACTGCCGAAGGTTCCTGCGGCCGACACCATCGATGTCGATGACGACGGCCACATCACCGGCCTGTTCTAGGACTTTGGGTCGCTACAGATCCATGCCGGCAGCGCCCAGCATGCTGGCATTGTCGATTGCGATCGGCTCGAGGTGATCGGCCGGCAGAAAGCCGAACACCCGGCCGTAGAAATAAAGCTCGGCTTCGGCGGCACGCTGGATGGTTGCGGCCCGTCGAAAACCATGCGGCTCGCCTTCGAACGGCAGGTAGGCGACTGGCACGCCGCGCGCGCGTAGCGCTTCATAGACAGCGCTCGACTGGGCCGCTGGCACGACCTTGTCGTCGAGCCCCTGCAGCAGCAGCAAGGGGCTCAGGAATCCGTCCAGGTGCATGAGCGGCGAACGCTCAGCATAAAGTGCTGCGGCCTCGGGATAGGGGCCGACCAGGCGTTCCAGGTAGCGCGACTCGAACTTGTGCGTGTCGCGCGCCAGCGCCGCCAGATCGCCGATGCCGTAATAGCTGGCTCCGGCTCCGAACACATCACGAAACGCCAGGGCACAAAGCGTGGTGTAGCCGCCAGCACTGCCGCCCCGGATTGCCATGCGCGCGCGATCGACGCGCGACTGCTCGGCCAGATAGGTCGCGGCATGGACGCAGTCATCCACATCGGCCACGCCCCACTGGCCGGCCAGCGCCTGGCGATAGGCACGACCATACCCGGTGCTGCCGCGGTAGTTGACATCGACCAGCGCAAAACCGCGACTGGTCCAGTACTGGATCAGCGGGTTCAAAGAAGAACGCGTCGCAGTGGTCGGGCCGCCGTGACTGATCACGATGAGTGGTGGCAGCTCGTCTGGCTGGCCGGTGAAGGCGGCGTTGCAGGGCGCATAAAAGAGGGCGTGCGAGGTGGCCCCAGCGCTGCTCGGATAGCTGATCGCTACAGGCTCGGACACGCTGTCAGGATCAAGCGCCAGCGCGGTCGAATGGTGCAACACGCTGAGGTGGCCAGTCATCAGATCAAGACGTACCAGCGCCGGTGCATCGAGCGGCGAGGCAGCCACAAAGGTCGCCGTATGCTGGCTGACGCGCAGCTGCGACAGGTCGCTGTAAGGCACCGGAAGGGCCGTCGACACCCCTGTGATCGGCTCGATCATGACAAGGCTCGAGACACCTTCACTGTCGCGGATCGCAACCGCCTGGCCGGTCTCGAGCACGGCGTACTGGGCACCACCAAAGGACCACGGCGCGCGCCCGTACTCGGCCGCATCACTGCAAACCGCGACCACCTGCTCGCCATGCCAGCGGTACAGGTTCCAGAAGCCACTTTTGTCAGACACGAACCATAGCTCGCCCGAAGGCGCAAAGCGCGGTTCGATGGCCGATTCGTCAGGGCCGCCGGCGATGCTTTTCGAACCCGTGACAGCGCCGGCGGCATCGAGCTGTGCCAGCACCACCTGGCTGCTTTCCCACGGCATGTCCGGATGATTCCAGGTACAAAAGGCCAGCAGGCTGCCGTCTGGCGACATGCGCGGAGCGGCGTAGAAATCGTGCCCCCTGGCCAGCACCTGTTCCCGGTGCGGCGCCACGAGATCGATGGCAATCAGGAAATTCTCGGCCTCCTGGCCCGCCTGGTGCTGTTCGGCAACGCACAGCAGGCGCTGGCGGCCGCGGTCGACAAACAGGTCTGCGTGGCGCCGGCCCTCGGCCGAGGTCAGAGGTTCTGCGCTGCCCCCTTCTGGCTGGCGAAACAGCTGCTGGGTCTTGGCGTCGACGAAATACAATACCCCATCGGCCACGGCGAATGCGCCGCCACCGTATTCGTGCACCCGACTGTTGACCGACTGGCCTTCGGCGCTCAGCAGCTGCATGGCACCGGTCGGTCCGATGCGACACACCACGCCACGGCCCATCTCGCTTGGCCGCTGTTCCAGCCAGTAAAGCCATTGCCCATCGATCGCGGTGTCGGCCAGCCGTACCGCATCTTGCGTCAGGGCGGCTGCGCTGATTGGCGAAGTCCACGTGCCGTAAGGCGCGGGCAGGGGTTTGCTGGCATGCTGATTGATCATGGGTCTCGGAGTAATTTGCGATGCCAAGGTTCAGGCATCATGACCTGATGCCGGAATCAGCCGATCCACCCCTAAAGCTCGAGAAACTGCCGCGCGAGTTCTACGGTGAGGACACCGTGGAACTGGCTCAGCAACTGCTCGGCAAACTACTGGTGCACCGCTCCATCGAGGGCGAGCATATCGGCCGTATCGTCGAGGTGGAAGCATACCTTGGGCCTCACGACCGTGCCGCCCACTCGGCCCGCGGCCGCACACCCCGCACTGAAGTGATGTTCGGCCCTCCCGGGCACGCCTACGTTTATCTGATCTACGGCATTCACTGCTGCATGAATATCGTCAACGGACCAGAAGGTCAGGCGAGTGCCGTGCTGATCAGGGCGCTCGAGCCGGTATCGGGCATCGCCGAGCGCAGCAACGGCCCCGGACTGCTGACGCGCGCCATGCACATCGACCGGCGCCAGAACGGCGTGGATCTGCTCGGCGACCAACTGTTCGTGGCTCAAGCCGCGCCTGCTGCCGTGCCGCATCGCGTGATGCGGCGCCCACGCATCGGCGTGGACTACGCCGGCGCCTGGGCGCGCCGGCTGCTGCGCTTTTACATCCGCGGCAATCCCTACGTCTCCAAGCCGTGAGCCGATGGCAGGCCGAGTCTCACGGCGCTCAGCTGCCTGCCATGGTCGACAGCAGTCCGAAAATGCCAAGACCAAGCGCTGCCAGGGCGTCGCCCGCAATCAGCCCGCCGCCGAGCAGGGAAGCCGTGCTCATGTCGTCTGGCAGTTCCGGCTGACCTGGCTTGGCCTTTGGCTTGGGCAGGCTGTTCATGAACGAGCCCAGCACACCGCCGGCCGCGATGTAGGTCGATGTGATCAGATTGACGAAGCCGCCAAACGAGTAGGCGTAAGGCGACGGCAGCACCACCGCATCGAACAGGAAGTCGATCACGAACCCGACACGACTGCGACCGGCAAAGCGCTGGTAACCCCGGTTAGACTTCACCAGGCGGCGAATTCCCTGTACCAGGAAACCGATCACGATGCCCACAAAGATGGCGGTGCGCTGGTACGGCTTGTCGTCCGTCAAACTACGCAAGGTGCCGACAAACTTGTAGGTCATGGCCGAGGTCCAGTGGGCGGGCTGCTGTGCCGCGCTCATGCTGGTCTGGTCGAGGCTCAAGACCGGATAGGCGCCCATGAAAAGACGGGCGAACACCACAGCGCCGATTGCGCCCATCACGATACCGCCGACCTGGTAGCGAAACTGCACGATGCGGCTGGTGCCAAGACGCCAGCCGGTCGAACGATCCTGCTGCATGTCGCAGGCCACACCGGTTGAAACCAGCAGAATCGCGGCTGCAATCAGACCGACGGTCGGATCACGCAGCCCGAGCGCTGCCATCAGCACGACGGTGACCACGAAAGCCGAGGAAATCGGATTTGAATCACTGATCCCGACTGAAATGCCGTTGACCATCGCAAACACGAACACCAGGGCGACAGCGAACAGCAGCCAGCCGACTGGCTCGTTCAGGAGTTGCGAGCCGACCACCACGATGCCGATGCCCCACACCACCACCCAGGCGATCAGGCGCTTGGTATTGGTCTTCTTCCATTCCGGCTCGACCGCACTTGGCTCGGCCTTGACGGCGTTTTTCTCGCGCACCTGGCGGATCGCCTGCATGGCGATACCCGAGAGGTCGATGATGGCAGCGCCCAGGATCATGCCAAGCGCGATCAGGAAGGCGATCTTGCGAAATGGGTCACCCTCATGCAGCCAGCCGATGGAAATGAAATACGGCACCAGTGCGTTGAAGGTCAGGCCGGCGATCAGTGCCGGAATGCCGATGCGCGCGCCCACCACCATGCCGGCGCCGAAGGTCGACATCGACAGCTCCAGCCAGGAAATGTATCCCCACTCGGCACCGCCAATACCGCCCACGATGCCGAGCACCATGCCGCTCGCCAACTGGCCGATCGAGCGCTTGAGCAGCGCCGGATCTGTCAGCGCGCGCAGGATATTGGCAACCGCCAGGCCGCTTGGGTAGGTGAGCTGCAGCTTGTCGACCAGGATCGGGGTGTAGAGCATGCCAACGCCGGCGCCGAACATGCCGATGCAGAGCATGTAGAGCACCAGCGGCACCACCGGAGGCTGGGGCAGGCCGAGCCACACCAGGGCCTGCACCAGGACGCCCATGGCGCTCATGCCCGCGACCGAGGCGGCCGTGGTCTGCATGTAGTTGGCGCCGTGCTTGCCCTCGGCGCCGTAGCCCAGGGTGATCACCGAGCCGAGGATGCCGGCCAGCACCTGGCCGCCCACGAAGAAGCCAAGCGAGAAATTCATGTAGGAGGCCGTCACGCCGCCGAGCGGCCCGAGGATCAGCATGCCAACACTCGCGAGCAGAGCGTGATACTTCCACGTGCCGATCTTGGGCAACCATTTCCAGCGCGTTTCGTTGGCCAGAGCGAGCGGCTCGGGTGCATTCATATTTGACGGTCCTCGGATTGTTTCCTGGGTAGTGCGCTCAAAAAAGACGCGAAGATACGTGTGGCCATGACGAATTGCAAGACAGTTTGACATGCCGTCACGCAAAGTCCACCCCGCCACAGCGCGGCGGCATCCTTCCTGACAGACCGCCGCCCTAGGCGTTTCTGCGTAGCCACGACTGTGGCACGCGCTGCAGCAAACGCGCTGTACAAGCAGGCGAAACCCAGTACAGTGTCGCCTCGAATTATCCGCCAACTGCGCTGCATCACAGGAAACTACAGCGATGAACGAAGACGTGACACTGGCCGAGGGAGCGCTTGGAACGGCCGAATCCGTGGTGATGGGCGTGGCCGGAACGGCGCCCGCCTTCAGCGTCGCGGCGACCACCGCCACGCTGGTCGCGGCGGTGGGCATGCTGTCACCTGGCAGCATCCTCTACTGCGGGCTGATCATGCTGGGCGTCACCTTGTCGTTCATGCACCTGAACCGCAAGGATGCCAGCGCCGGCGCCGCCTACGCCTGGGTCGGCCAGATCTTCAACCCGACGCTGGGGTTCTTCGCCGGCTGGGCGCTGCTGGTGGCCTCGGCGGTGTTCATGGTTTCAGGAACGCTTCCGGCAGCCACCGCCACCCTGCTCCTTTTTGCTCCGTCATTGTCGGACAGTCCGGTCGCATCCGCGCTGGTGGCGATGGTCTGGCTGGTGGTGGTGAGCATTGTCATCATCAAGGGGATCAAGCCGACCAGTTACACGCAGATCATCATGACCGGCGCCGAAGTGGTGATCCTGCTGGGCGTCATCGTGCTGAGCTTCGTCAAATATGCTGATCACCCGACCCACGCCTTTAGCTGGGACTGGTTTTCCATCGGCACCCCGAGCCTGTTCGCGACCGGTGCATTGACGTCGCTGTTCTTTTTCTGGGGCTGGGACGTCACGGCCAATCTGAATGAGGAGACCAGAAACGCGCGCGACGCCGCCGGTCGTGCTGCGCTGGTGTCGATGGTGATTGTCATCTTGATGTTCGTGGCCTTCGTCTGCGCCACGCTGCTGGTGCTCAGCGACGAGGAGATTGCAGGCTCGATCACCAACATCGTGTTCACGCTGGCAGACCACCTGCTGCCAAAGCCCTGGAGCTACCTCGCGGTGCTGGCGGTGATGCTGAGTTCCATTGGCACGCTCGAGACCTCGATTTTGCAGTTCAGTCGCACGCTGTTCGCGCAGGCACGCGATGGCAGCCTGCACCGTCGTTATGCACGTCTGCATCGCAGCTGGCAGACACCCTGGGTCGCGACCCTCGTGATTGCCGTGTTCGGTCTGGTTCTACTGGCCATTTCGGCCGGCTATCCGAGCATCACCGACATCCTCAAGGATTCGGTCAATGCCATCGGCTTTCAGGTGGCCTTCTATTACAGCCTGACCTGCCTGGCGTGCGCCTGGCACTATCGGCGCGATGCGATGAAGGGGGTGCTGCCGTTCATCACGGCCCTGCTCTGGCCGCTGGCCAGTGCACTGGTGCTGATTTTCATCGGTCTGTACAGCCTGCCCACCTTCGACACCGTGGCGCTGGTGGTGGCGATCGGCGGCCTGTTGATCGGCGTGGTGCCAATGCTGCTCAACCGTAGCGGGCGCAGCGCCGCGGGCGGTGTCTAGCGCGAGCGGCTGCTGGCGCTTCGCGCTAGATGGCACTTGCGCGGGTGAGCTCCGAGATCGATTCGCCATCGAGCTCGAGCAGCGGCGCCTTGAGCAGCTGGTCGAGCTGCTCGATTGAAGTCGCGCTGGCAATCGGCGCACTCACCACCGGCTGGGCAATCAGCCACGCGAGCGCGATCGCGGCCGGACTGGCCTGATACTTGTCAGCCACCCGATCAAGGACTGCAAGCGTCTTTTGACCGCGCTCATCGAGGTACTGCTTGACGCCACCGCCACGCGGGCTCTTGGCCAGGTCGGCTTCGCTGCGGTACTTGCCGCTCAGGAACCCCTTGGCCAGAGAAAAGTAGCCGATCACGCCGATCTGATGCTCGCGGCACACTGGTGCCAGCGTGTCTTCGAA
>CAZZVZ010000089.1:0-10028 GCA_964657655.1 Gammaproteobacteria bacterium
CAGGCTCGCCAGGTGTGATGACCAGGGGACGCCAGTGCAGGCTGCCGGCCGGCTGGTTGGAGCGCACCATGGCGTCCTGAGACAGGAAAGCAGCCTCGTCGGGCAGGGTGAAGCTGCCGTCGGGCGCGAGCGCGAGCTCGAGGCCACTGGCGCGCTTGGCGCGCGCAGGGTCGTCGATGGTGAGCCTAAGACTCGCTATCGCCAGGTGCGCATCACGCGGAATCACAACGAAACGCAGGGTCGCGTCAGGTGCCAAATTGTGACCATCGGTAAATGCGCGCTGTGCTGCCTGAAAGCTTGCAAGCGGCATCTGGTCGAACTCGCGCCGTCCGAGGACGGTTGCATGGTCGAGATCTTGTGTCGCGCTCTGGCCGAGCACGGGCCCGCACAGCAAGCCAAAAAAACCCGCGGCAAGCAAGCCCTGCACGGAACGGTTCAGTCGATGCATGACGAAACTGCCGAGCGAGAATTGGACCTGCCCGCATCAATTCGGCACGCGTGGCAAGAATCACGATAGGCCGAGCAGGCGCCGGGACACCCCTTGAAGATCGCGCATGCAAAGTAGGAAATCGTTACAAATGGCGCCGGCCGCTGCCATCCGCTTCGTACAAAATGGCTTTTCGAACTGCGAAGCTGTAGCGACCTCATGAAATTCAGGCTCGTCCGCCTTGCCGCGTCTTTGTTTTCTGTCAGCGCCATTGCCTCATGTGGAGGTGGCGGTGGTGGCGGAGCAGCTGCGCCGGCTCCGGTGCCGGCACCGCCAGCGGCTGCAACACTCAGCTCGATTGTCATGTCTCCACTGGCGGCCCGGGCACCGGAGGGAGGCTCGATCCAGCTGCAGGTGAGCGGCATCTACAGCGATGGCAGCATGCGCGTGCTGCCTGCTGTTGGCGAAACGTTCATCTCGTCGAATGCAAACGCAGGCACTGTCAGCGCGGCAGGGCTGGTTTCGATACCCGTGACAGCGGTTGCCGGATCCAGCGCGACGATTTCTGCACGTGACGTGGCATCAGGCCTCGCGACTGCGCCGGCCGGCTCGACCATCATCACCGTGAGCGCTGCGAGCGGCGCTCCGCAGCCGGGTAGTGCTTCAGCTGCGAATTCAACGGCGCTCGCCAACCCTGCTTGCACCGCGATCCAACCTTTCTACTGGGAGATCGGCAACCAGGACAGTGCGCTTGCAAGCGGCAGCTCCAGCGTGTCCGGGCAGACGCCAGTGCTGGATAGCACACCGATGTCGATTGCGTCGGCGTCCAAATGGATCTATGGCATGTACGTCCTTCAAAAGCGTGGCGGGGTGGCCAATCTCACCTCGGCTGACATCGCCTTTCTGAATTTCACCAGTGGCTACAGCTACATGGGAAGCGACACCCAAGGCGCCACGTGCACTGCGCCTTCCTCCGGTGCAAACAGCATCAACTACTGCCTGACCCTGCCCTCACAGACGCCGGGCAAGCTGTTTAGCAGCCAGAACCCTGCCACCACCGGCGTTTTCGACTATGACGGCGGCCACCAGGAAAATCATGCGGGTCAATTGCAGCCCGAGATCAACGGCCTCGATACCTTGGCGCTCGGCCCGGCGATCGCGGCCGAGCTGGGCGTCAGCGGCGTCACCTTGCGCTACAACCAGCCGCTCCTTGCAGGAGGCATCTACGGCACGGCCAACGACTACACGCCACTGCTTCGCGCCGTGCTGTCGGGTCAACTCGAGATGCTGGGCGCGCTCGGCAAGAACGCGGTGTGCGCGTGGACTGGCACAGCGGCATGCAATGCCGCCTACAGTCCGATCGTCAGCCTGCATTGGCATTACTCGATGGCGCACTGGGTCGAAGACGATCCGGCCAGCGGCGACGGCGCTTTCAGCAGTCCCGGCGCGTTTGGCTTCTACCCGTGGATCGAGGCGAACAAGAACTACTATGGCGTCATCGCCCGTGCGGCACCGACTGGAGCCGGCACGCAAAATGGTCTGGCATCGGCACAGTGTGGCCATGCCCTGCGCGCAGCCTGGGAAAGCGGCACCCAGCAGTAGCCTCGGGCGGCGTGACACCAGCTCATTGCCTGCCTGCATCTCCGGGCAATTCGCGACCGGTGCGGCGTTCAAGCCAGAGCTCGATCAGTTCAAGCTTGTCGACGCCGAAGAACGGCTCTTCGTCGATGATGAAAAAAGGGGAGCCGAACACGCCCGCCGCCACCGCCTGGTCCATCGCCAGGCGCAGTGCATCCTTGCTCGCATCCGTGGCCACCAGTTGCATGCTGGCCGGGCTGACACCGGAGGATCGCGCCAGCGACAGCACCACATCCGGCTGGTTCAGGTCGAGGCAGTCCTGCCAGTAGGCGTGGTAGCAGGCCTTGGCGAAGGTGACCGCGGCAGCGTCCTGGCGTGCCAGCAGCAGCGCAAGTGCGCGCGAAGCGGCCAGCGCACTGATGGGCGCCTGGCTTGGGTCGCGCCGCAGATTGACTTCAAACATCGCACAGTAGCGCTGTAACTCGCGCTTCATGTAGGCGCCCTTCAGGGGAATCTCGAGGATCGGCTGCATGCCCATCAGCTTCATCACCGTCACGCCAATCAGGATTGGGTGCCAGCGCACGCCAAGCCCGTGGCGCTGTGCGAGCGCCTCGATGCGCAGGGAGGCGAAGTAGCCGAACGGCGAGACGAAATCGAAATAGAAGTCGATCATGGTGGCGCCGGCCGGTTGGCCAATTCGCGTAACGTGGGCTTGTGAATCTTGCCAACCGCCGTGAGCGGCATGGCGTCGATCACGATCACGGCCTTGGGCACCGCAGGCGGCTCGGCGATGCGGGCTCGAACCGCATCGAGGATTTCTTCACCGGAGACAAAGTAACCCTGCTTGAGGGTCACGAACACCACCGGCACTTCTCCGGCGTAGGGATCTTGTCGTCCCACCGCAGCACAGACTGCGACCGCCTCATGTCCCATGAAGGCCTCCTCGATGGCCTGCGGATCGAGATTGTGACCGCTGCGGATGATGAGATCCTTGGCGCGCCCTGTCAGAAAGATGCGGCCGTCGGCACCGACATGGCCCAGATCGCCCGACACCAGCCAGCCCTCGGCCGTGAAGGTGCCATGATCGAGGCTTTTATCGAGATAACCGGGGCTGACGTGCGGGCCTTGCAGGCATAGCACACCAGTCTCATCGGCCGCGCACAACGAAAGTGGCCGGTCGACATCGCTATCGAGCGCGATGGCGCCGACGCGAGAACCTGGCAATGCAAATCCGACCGAGCCCGCCACGCGCGGCCGGTCGGCCGGCTCGACCGAGACCACGCCGGCGCATTCCGTCATGCCGAAAATGTTGCGCACCGGGATGCCGGTCTTGTCTTCCATGGCATCGGCGAGCTGTGCCGGAAGAGGTGACCCTCCGGTCAGAATGCGCTGTGCCACAAGTGTTCCTTTCGCATCGAACTGATGGTATCTCTGCAGCAGCGTGGCGATGGTGGTCGGCACACAGCCCAGGTGCGTGACCCGATGATGCGCAAGGAGAGACCAGGCCTGGTCGACAAACCTGGCATCGCGAAAGCCGAGCATGGTCGGCACATAGAGCGTGGCACCCACCGCCAGCGCACTCAGGCCGTAGACGAAAGCGCCTGCCACGTGGAACAGCGGAAAGCCGTTGAGCATTACATCACCGGGGCCGAGCGCGTAATAGCTGGGCGCCTCTCGTGCGACATGCATCTGGTTTCGATGAATGTGGCGCAGGATCTTGGGCGCCGAAGTGGTACCGCCGGTATGAAACAGTGCGGCACTGGTCTCGGGCGTGAGCTCGGCCAGCAGCTCAAGGTCAGGTGCCTGACTCTGCCAGCGCATCTGCCACGAGCCGGCCGCCGGATCGGCTTCGTTGGGGTCGATCTCGAACACCGTGATGCGCCTGCCGCTCAGGCGAATCGCCTCAGTCAGCTTGTCGAAGATCGGCAGCAGGGGATTTTCAGCGAGCACGATGGCAGCCGACACGCCGGCCGCCTGGAGCAATTCTGCGATGTGGTCAGTGCCGAGCAGATAGTTGACTGGAAAGGCGATGCCGGCCAGCTCGGCTGCCCACAGGGCGACATGGGTCGAGGGAATATTGGGCGCCAGGATCGCCACCCGGCTGTCGCGCGTCACGCCGTTGGCACGCAGCAGCGCTGCAGCCTTGAGGATCGACTGGTAGAAGTCGGCGTAACGCCATGCCAGTACGGCATCGGGTTGTTCGGCGCTGAGCTGGTGCAGCACTGCGATGGCGTCGGGATAGGCCTGTGCGCTGGCGCCGATCAGCGCCAGCGTCGAGCGAGCCGACGCTGCTGCAGTGCCGGCTGCTGCGGCACTCACAGCATCCGCACTCACGGCACCAGCACCCAATTGCCGTTTTTGACCACCGTCATGACCTGGGCGCGCTGATCGAGACCATTGTGATTGGTCGGCGTCATGTTGAAGATGCCTTCTGGCGTTGCCACTTCGTGCATGCCCTCGAGCGCATCGCGCAGTGCCTGGTGAAACTCGGGCGTGCCCGGCGTGGCGTGCGACAGCGCCACCGGGGTCGCTGCTTCGAGCCAGGTCCAGGCATCCCACGCGGTGGCACCGAACAGCGAACGCGAGTTGGCACCATTCTTCGATTCGTAGGCGCTCACGTACTGGATCGACACCTTCTTCATGGGTGAGCTGTCGGGCAGCTGTTCGGCCACCAGCATCGGCGCGACCGCCATGAAAGTTCCTTCCACACCTTTGCCACCGAGCTTCAGGAAATCAAGGTTGGCAACACCATGGGTCTGGTAGATCACACCGCCATAGCCGCGATTCTTCAACTCCAGCTCAGGCGTCACACCAGGTGTGCCAAAGCTCATGATGTAGACCGCATCGGGGTTTCCTGCCATCAGTTTCAGGGTTTGTGGCGTGACGCTCTGATCCTGCGCGGCATAGCGTTCAACGTCGGTGATCTGGATACCACTTTGCGCCGCAGCGCTCTGGAAGGCTTTCAGAAAGCCGTCGCCGTAGCTGGTGCTGACCGCCATCACCGCGACCTTCTTGATGCCGGTCGCATTCATGTGCTGCACCGTCCTGCCCACGCCCAGATTCTCCGGTGCGCTCATCTTGAAGGCCCACACCTTCGGTCCTTCGACCGGGTCGACGATGACGTTGCCACCGCCAAGCGCGATGATCGGTGTGTGCGCGCGGCCGGCAATTTCGACTGCCGCCACAGAATTCGGCGTCAGCGACGGTCCGACGATGACATCGACATGATCCTGGTCGATCAGCTTTGATGTCAGCTTGGCCGTCTCGGTGGTATCGCTGTTGTCGTTGACCACGATGACGTGCACGTTCTGACCGGCGAGCCTGGATGGCCAGAGCTTGACGGTGTTCTCGGCCGGAATGCCAAGCGATGCTGCAGGTCCGGTGAGAGAAAGGATCACACCGATGGTGATATCGGCGCGCGCCGGTTGCAGCGCCAGCAGCCACAGCACACCGGCAAAGAGCAGAATGCGTGGCGTGCGCCCGCAGCGAACAGAGCTTTGCACTATCGTCTCCTCGTATATGTTTTGAAAGTGCATTGTGCTAGATTCCCTCGCACCTCAGTGTCCACCGAGAGGACGACAAGGTGCAGGCCTGGCGCAGCAAGGCAGGAAACCCGAGTTCAACGTCGACGGCAGTGATCGCCGCGATCGGCCGCAGCAACTTTGCCGAGGTGCTGCTGGCAGACTGCGCGCGCCAGGCGCCGATCGATTTCTTCTCGGTCTATGACCTGACCACCGAGACGCGTCCCACGCTGTACCTGTCGGCGAGCGCCAGATTCGATGTCGGGCCCGACTGTTTCCGGCGCTATCAGCAGGGCCTGTCGAGTCGTGACCACACCTTTGATCGTGCCAAGGCACTGGCAGATTGCAGCGCGCCGGTCCTCAACTACTGGCATGCCTCGGAATTTCCGCAGGCGCACCGTGACGCCATCTATTTGCGGCACCGCATCAAGGAGCGCCTGTCGCTGGTGGAGCAGCACGATGGTGGCTACCTGGCGCTCAATCTGTACCGCTACGATCACGCCAGCGGGCTTTCAGCGGCGCACGTCGATGCACTTGAAACAAGCGGCGCTGCACTGCTGGCCTGCCTCAAGAAGCACCTCGAAATCGTCGCGCTGCGCCAGCAGAGTTCGACCCTCGAGGGCGCAGCTGGCGGCTTAAAGACGCTCTGCCCGGCACTGACCGCACGAGAGCTCGACACCTGCCTTGGTCTTTTGCAGGGCATGACCTACGATGGCATCGCAGTCAACCTGAATCTGTCGGTGGCGACCATCAAGACCTACCGCGCGCGCGCCTTCGAGCGCCTTGGCATTCACTCCCGTGCCGGCCTGTTCGCCCTGCTGCACGGCAGTCTTCGCGCCAGCAACTAAGCACGCCAGACAAAAAAAAGGGCGATCGGATGATCGCCCTTTGTGATCTCGAACTCAGTGCCTAGTTCCAGTCACCGCCGCCACCTGAATCGCCACCACCACCGCCGTCGAACGAACCGCCGTCGCTGATGCCGAAATCGTTGCCGCCCATGTCGGAATTGGCCGGCGGGCTGTTATCCCATCCACCACCACCGCCGCCACCACCCTGGTTGGGGTAATAGTTGTCGCCGCGATTGCCGTCGGTGAAGTGATGCACCAGTTCCTCGCCAGCCACCATGCCAGCACCCAGTGCCGCCCCCGTGGCAAGACCACCGACGATGCCCGAGCCGATGCCGCCACCACCCATTGGGTAACCGCCGCCATAGCCTCCGCCCATAGGAACGCCGCCTGGCCCATAGCCTGCACCCCCAAAACCACCGCCGTAACCACCGGGCGCTGCCACCACCATATTGCGCCGGCCAAAGGCACGCGCAATCATCACGATGAACAGGATCAGCAGCACGATGCCGATCAGGATGCCCCAGGGCATGCCGCTACCTTGGCGCTGCTGCTGGTAGACCGCAGGCGCTGGAGGCGGCGGATTGTAGCTGGCGCGCGGGGCGGGCGCACGGCTGGCGCTCAAGCCCTGATTGATCTGCTGCTGCAATTCCTGCACGGCAGACGGCCGGATTTTCGGCAGTGCCGGGTTGATCCGTTCGGCCGTGGAAAGTTCGGCCTGAGCGTCGCTGAACTTGTTCTGCTTGGCCAGCAGCTCGGCCTCGATGTAATGGGCCTCGTAGCTGTTGGGCTTGTCCTTGAGCACCTTGTCCATCATGGCCTGTGCGTCGTTGTAACGACCGGCCTTCTCAGCCTGGTAGACCTGATCGACCGTAGCATCTTGCGCCACAACCGCGCCCGAGCCAAAAATCGTCGCGGACAGCACCATCAGTCCCGCAATTTTTCTGAGTGACATGGTCATCTCCAGAGTTAGGTGTGACTGCAGTTTGCGCTCAAGTCGAGCTTTTCAAGATGCCGGACGGGGCATTTCAATTGGCGCGACCATGCGTTGTTGAACCGTGGATAGTCTATACCTGTCGGCGGGCCGCGATGTGACGGGCAAGCAATGCCTGCCCGGGGTGCAAAAGCTCAGTCGCCGATGTTACAGCTGGTCGCTTGGAAACGCAGCGTTGACCAGCTGGCGGTGCAGATCGGCGTGCGAGATGCCAGTGATTTCAGGAAGCGGGCAGAACTTGTCGAAGATCTCTTCGACGGTGGCGTCGTCGCCCTTGGTCGAGGCGCGCAGCGTTTCCTCGGAGACGCCGAGGCGCTCTGCCAGGAAGCGACGTTCCCAATCGTCAGCCAGATTGACGTGGAAGGAGAATGGCTCGGCTGAGGTGGCGGCATGAGTATGCATTGCGCGTCTCGCTACGGTCGGAAAAGATAACAAGTAGTTCGCAAAAGCTATACCTGATTACTCAAAATGGCAAAAAAAAATGCGGCCGATCCGGCCGCATTTTTCAGGTGCCAAAAACACTAGTCGGTGGCACGGCCGAGGACGAAACCGACCAGCACCGCAATGCCGATGGCCGCCCAGGGATTTTGGCGCACGCCTTCGACGAAGGTGTCTGCGTATTGCGCCGGAATCTGGCGCAGACGATCGGCAGTGCTGCCAACGGTATCCACTGTGCGCTGTGCGGCACCTGAAGCCGAGTCGATCGCCGAATGGGCGCTGCTCGCTGCGCGTTCAATGATCGGTGGCGTGGCGCTGGCGGCGCGGTCCACGGTCCGGTGTGCCTTGTCGGTCACATCGCGCACCTGAGCCCGGGCGGTGTCGGTCAGTTTGGTGGGGGATGAAAAATCATCAGCAGTGGTCGAGGCCATATGTTCTCTCCTTGAAAACCCTCAGAAGCCGCAAGCACCATGCCAAGCGCTTTGAAAGCCAGCTAGACTAGTCAGGCTTTGATCATGGAAAAGCTGGCGTGCTTGGGCGTAGCGCGACCGGTCAAAATGGAGACACCATGGAACACGCTGGCAAGAAGTCGCCGCTATGGCTGAGCGTCGTACGCGTTACGAGCGGCAATTTCCTCGAGATGTACGATTTTATCGTCTATGGCTTTTATGCCTCGGCCTTTATCGCGCCCACCTTTTTTCCGAGCCAGAATCATTTTGCCTCGGTGATGGCTTCGCTGCTGACCTTTGGCGTCGGCTTCCTGATGCGTCCGCTTGGCGCCATCGTGCTTGGCGCCTATATCGATCACCACGGCCGCCGTCAGGGCCTGATGCTGACGCTGGGCCTGATGGCATGCGGCACCGTGCTGATCGCGGTGGTGCCGTCCTACGCCAGCATCGGCGTTGCAGCTCCCATCCTGGTCGTGATCGGTCGCCTGCTGCAGGGCTTCTCCGCAGGCGTGGAGCTGGGCGGGGTGTCGGTCTACCTGTCGGAAATTGCACCGCCCAAGAAGAAGGGCTTCTACGTCAGCTTCCAGTCAGGCAGCCAGCAGGTTGCCGTGATGTTCGCAGCGCTGCTGGGCGGCCTGCTGGTCGCGAATCTGACCAAGGCCGACATGGCTGCCTGGGGTTGGCGCATTCCCTTCGTGGTGGGCTGCCTGATCGTGCCGGTACTGTTCATGATTCGTCGCTCACTGGAAGAAACCGAGGTCTTCCTGGCCAGAAAGCACCGTCCCTCGGCGCGCGAGATTCTGGCCTCGATGGCGATCAACTGGAAGCTGGTGCTGCTCGGCACGCTGATGGTCGTCATGACCACGGTGTCGTTCTACATGATCACCGCCTACACGCCCACCTACGGCAAGGAGGTGCTGCATCTGGGCGATGCGGATGTGCTGATCGTGACGCTGTGCGTGGGCGCCTCGAATTTCTTCTGGCTGCCTGTGATGGGCGCCGTCTCCGACCGGGTCGGACGCAATCCGGTCCTGATCCTGTTCACCGTCCTGACGGTTCTGACGGCATACCCGGCATTCTTGTGGCTGGTGGGCAGTCCGTCGTTTGCCAACCTGTTGATGGTCGAGTTGTGGCTGTCATTTCTGTACGGCAGCTATAACGGTGCCATGGTGGTGTACCTGACCGAGGTCATGCCGCCTGCGGTTCGCACCGCAGGGTTCTCGCTGGCCTACAGTCTTGCGACCGCCCTGTTCGGCGGCATGACGCCGGCCATTTCGACCTGGCTGATCAAGGCGACCGAGAACAAGGCGGCGCCTGCCATCTGGCTCAGTTTCGCGGCGGTGTGCGGGCTGGTTGCAGTCCTCATATTGCGTCGCAACAAGGATGTCGCGACGCATCCGGATCTGGTTGCGGCCTGAATTGGCGCAAGGGCTTTCGTTGCTCCCATGCCGCAGTTGCGGTGACAGCGGTCACACCTTGTTTCAAATCGTCGACGCCTGAGCGATCGGCGATCAAAATGCAGGGTTTGTTCCAGCGCGTTTGACGAGGCTATCCGTCACCCGGCCGCGCCCAAGGAGTCGTGTTTTGCAATATTCGCAACCTGGCCTGCGCCGCAAGATCTACTACGCGCTCGGATTTCTCCTTGTGGTGGTCGCGGCGGTGTTCATCCGCGGCGCGATGCACCACGTGGCCGCCGCCGAACAGAAGGCACCACCTCCGGCAGCACCCGTGGCTGCGACGCTCGGCGTGGCGCGCGCCCAGGAGCTGCCGATCTAC
>CAZZVZ010000090.1:0-9551 GCA_964657655.1 Gammaproteobacteria bacterium
TGGTTGTGCGTCTCGACCTTCATCACCACATGGGTCGGCTCGACCAAGGCGCGGTAGCAGTGCTGCTGATCCGGGAACCAGCGCTCGGCGCGGCGCCCCTGCATGATGGCGGCATTGTCGGCGTAGGCCACGATGGTGCCGCCGGGCGAGCATTTCTCGGTGTTGCGAATCATGGCAAACAGCGAACGGTCCATGGTTTCGCCATCGATCACCCAGCTGGCGTTGAAAATCTTGTGGCGGCAGTGCTCACTGTTGGCCTGCGCGAACATCATCAGTTCGACATCGGTCGGATTTCTCTGCATGGCGCCAAAAGACGCGAGCAGATATTCGAGCTCGTCGTCAGACAGCGCCAGCCCCCAGCGCAGGTTGGCCTCCGCCAGCGCAGCCTTGCCGTGTGCCAGGATGTCGACCTGCTCGAGCGCCGGGCCATCAAGACTGTCGAACAGCATGTGCAGCGAGAAATCCGGCGCCACCACGGCTTCCACCATGCGATCGTGCAGCAGGGGCGCGAGCGCACTGCGCAACGCTTGGTCGGCGACGTCCTTCTTGAACAGGCCGCTTTTCAGGGCAACGCTGTAGGCAATGCCGCGCTCGATGCGCAGCACATTGGCCAGGCCGCAGTTGCGCGCGATATCAGTGGCCTTGCTCGACCACGGCGAGATAGTGCCAGGCCTTGGGATCGCAATCAGGGTCTCGCCAGTTGCGTCTTCACCCGGATCGCCGTAGGTCAGCAGTGCCGCCAGGCGTTCGCGTTCGAAACTGGTGAGCGGTGCGGTGGCTGAGACAAAGTGCAGATAGCGCGCCGAAAGACCCGTGACGCGCTTGTCGACCTGCTTTAGTTTCTGCAGCAGTCCGCTCTTGCGAAAAGCGGAGAGCGCATTGGCCCCCGGGAAGGTGTACAGATGCTGGGGCGCCTGGCTCATCGAGGAAAATGCGGGTAAAGATGAAATTATACCGGAGCCGCCCGGCGGGTCCGTCACCTCGGGCTGCACGTATGGGGGTGCCAGTTTTGCGCCTCGCGCGATAATCGGGTATACGCAGTACGCCTCTTCCAACAACAAAGTGAACCCGTAATGCGTGTAATCGTCATCGGTGCCGGCGTGATCGGCGTCTCCAGCGCGTACTACCTGCGCCGTGCCGGTTGCGAGGTGGTGGTGCTGGAACGCAATTCGGGCGTCGCCTCGGAGGCGAGTTTCGGCAATGCCGGCGTGATTGCGCCGGGCTATGTCACGCCCTGGGCCGCGCCCGGCATGCCGCTCAAGATTGCCTCGTATTTTTTCAAGAGCGAATCGCCGGTGCTGTTTCGGCCCAACCTCGATCCGGCACTGTGGCGCTGGCTGGTGCGCTGGCTGGGTGAATGCCGGCTCGAGCGCTATCGCCAGAATCGCATACGCATGCAGCGCGTCGCGTCGTTTAGTCGCGACATGCTGCACCAGGTGGCCAAGGAACACGCGCTCGACTATCAGCGTACCAGCGGCGTCCTGCAGCTGTTTCGCAGCCCTGCCGAACGCAATATGGCCGCCCCTGCCATGGCACTGCTCAAGGATGCCGGCATCGAGCACCGAGCGCTCGATGCGCAAGCCTGCCGCGTGATCGAGCCCGGCATCTCGGATCTCAGTTTCGAAGGTGGCCTGTATCTGCCGCAAGACGAAGCCGGCAACTGCCCTCTTTTCACGCGCCAGCTGCGCGATGTGGCGAACGCCGAAGGCGTCAAGTTCCGCTTCGGTCAACGCGTCCTGGCAATCGACAGCAGCGCCGGCCAGTGCCGCATCAAGACCGAGGGCGAACAGCTCGAGGCGGACGCCGTCGTGGTGGCAGGCGGTGTCGACAGCACCGCACTGCTCGGCCCGCTCGGCATCAAGGTACCGCTCTATCCGATCAAGGGGTATTCAGCCACCGTGACGGTGCGCGAGGACACCTACGCGCCGCAGGCGGCCCTGATGGACGAGGCCTACAAGGTCGCCATCACGCGCCTGGGCAATCGCATTCGCATCGCAGGCACGGCCGAACTCGGCAGTCGCGCGCTCAATCTGCGCGATAGCGCGCTGCGCACACTGATCAAGGTGGCGCGCGACTGGTTTCCCGGTGCGGCCGACTATCGTCAACCCACCTACTGGGTCGGGGCACGCCCCATGCTGCCAGACGGAGCACCGCTGATTGGCGCAACACCAGTCGATGGTGTGTTCCTCAATCTCGGGCACGGATCGACCGGCTGGGCCATGGCCTGCGGCTCGGGCAAACTGGTGGCCGAAGCCGTGACCCGATCGCACGCCTCGATCGACATGGATGGTCTGACCCTGGCGCGTTACCATGCCCGATAACGAAGTGAGCCCGACCGTGATGCGACCAATCTATCTGCGCGATGCGCTCAGCCGGTGGGAGCATTTCGCAGCAGCGCTTGCACCTGACCATCCGCTGATGGACCAGGCCGGTGCGCAGGCCGCACAACTGGCCCTGCAGCTGGCTCAGCAGAACGGCAAGCCGATCGTGGTGGTCGCAGGCGGCGGCAACAACGGCGGCGACGGCCTGGAGCTTGCCGCCTCATTGCTGCAGCAAGGCATCGCCTGCCAGGTCTTTAGCGTCGATGCAACTCAGCTCCCGAAAGGCGATGCAGCGCGGGCGCTCAAGCGCCTCGAGGCTGCTGGCGGTGCACTTGTCGCGCTTCCCGAGCAGCTCGGCTTTGCCGGCCTGATTGTCGATGCAATCTTTGGCACTGGTCTTAACCGCGCTCCCGAGGGACTCGCAAAACAGGCCATCGAACGCATCAATCAGGCCGCACGCGAGGGTGTACCCGTGCTCGCGCTCGATGTGCCAAGCGGCCTGGTGTGCGACACCGGCGCGGCGCCGGGCGCTGCAGTCAAGGCAAGCGCCACCATCACCTTTCTCGGGCCCAAGGCCGGCCTCTACACCGCGGCTGGCACTGCCTTGTCAGGTGACATCCACTATGCAGCGCTGACGCCCGCCATCACCTTGCCCGCCGATGGCTGGCTCAATCACCCAGATGGCTTCGCCAGCCTGCTAAAGGCGCGTGACAGCGACTCCAACAAGGGCAGCTTTGGCACCATCGGCGTGATGGGTGGCGCGAGCGGGACGGTGGGCGCCGTGCTGCTGGCCGGTCGCGCCGCGCTGCATGCAGGTGCCGGCAAAGTGCTGGTGCAGATCATGGGCGACTCGAGCGTGGTGGTCGACTTCCTGCACCCCGAGCTGATGATCAGAAAGAACATCGAATTCAAGCAGGTCAGTGCCATCGTGATCGGACCGGGGCTGGGTGACAGCCAGGCTGCCCTGCTGCTGCTGCACCAGGTGGTCAGCTCAGACCGGCCGTGCGTATTTGATGCAGACGCCCTCAACCTGTTTTCCAGTCATGCGGACCTGAAGGCGCTGCTGCACGCGCGTCGCGCACCTTCGATTCTCACGCCGCATCCGCTCGAGGCGGCGCGCCTGTTGGGCTGCGACGTGAAAGTGGTGCAGGCAGACCGCCTCAAGGCCGCCCGGCAGATCGCTGCAGACAGCCGTGGCGTGGTAATTCTAAAAGGCGCGGGCAGCATCATTGCGGCGCCCGATGGTCGCTGGGCCATCAATCCGAGCGGCAATCCGGGGCTGGCCAGTGGTGGCACAGGCGATGTCCTGTCGGGCGTGCTGGGCGGGCTCTTCGGTCAGAACAAGGACACCTTCGAGACTGCGCTGGCGGGCTGCTACCTGCACGGCGAAGCGGCAGACGACCTGGTGCACGCCGGTTGTGGTCCGGTCGGCCTGACCGCATCGGAACTGATCCCGGCGATCCGCCAGGCGCTTAACCGGCACACGGCCAAGGCCTAACGCCTGGCGTCGAAGTCGGCCGCCAGCTGGGCATTGCCGCGCTGATCGCTGACGAGGCGTCCGGCAGCCAGTGTGAGGCGCCGTTCGCAGCGTCCCGCAATTGCCGCGTCGTGGGTCACCAGCACCAGTGTCGCCGCGTACTGGCGATTGAGTTCGAACATCAGATCCATCACGCCATTGCCGGTGGCCGCATCAAGGCTTCCGGTCGGCTCGTCGGCCAGCAGCAACGCCGGCCGCATCACGAAGGCGCGCGCCAGCGCGACCCGCTGCTGTTCACCACCAGACAGGGTTTTCGGATAATGCTGCAGGCGCGAAGCCAGTCCCACCGTTTCGAGCATCTGTGTGCTGGCACGGCGCGCGTTGCTGCTGCCGCTCAGTTCCAGGGGTAGCATGACGTTTTCAAGTGCGGTCAGATGCGGCAACAGCTGGAACGACTGGAACACGAATCCGACCTGCCTGGCGCGTAGCGCCGCACGGCCGTCTTCGTTCAAGGCGAACAGATCCTGGCCTGCCAGGTGAACCGAGCCGCTCGATGCGCGGTCCAATCCGGCGATGAGGCCAAGCAGTGTCGACTTGCCGGATCCGGACGCGCCCACGATGGCAACCGTCTCGCGCGCTGCCACCGAAAACGTGATGTCATCCAGAATGGTCAGTGTGCCAATTGCATCCGAAACCTGTTTGCCCAACCGATCAACTGCAATCACTATGTCCGACATGAGTTTCTTTTCTGGTCGCCTGCTGCGACGACTGCTGGTTGGCTTGGCATTGATGGTGCTGGCGCTTCAACCATGGCCCGCGCTGGCTGAATCGACGGCCCCGGGCGCCACGATCGTGGTGTTGGGCGACAGCATTTCTGCCGAGTTCGGACTTGCGCGCGACAGCGGCTGGGTGCAGCTGCTGCGTGACAGGCTAAAAGCACAGCACCTCAATTATAACGTCGTCAATGCCAGCATCAGCGGCGACACCACCAGCAATGGTGCCGCACGTCTGCCGGCAATTCTGAATCAGTACAAGCCGCAGGTACTGATCATCGAACTCGGTGGCAACGATGGCCTGCGCGGTCTGCCGGTGGTGGATGCGCGCGCCAACCTGGAACACATGGTGGCGCTGGCCAAGGGCAGTGGCGCCAGGGTCGTGCTGACCGGGATCCAGCTGCCGCCCAACTACGGGCCGCAGTACACCACGCAATTTGCGGGCATGTTCCCGCAGGTGGCGAGCCAGCAGCACGTCACCCTGGTGCCGTTCCTGTTTCAAGGATTCGCTGAAGACACCGATCTGTTCCAGGGTGACCGCATCCACCCATCGGCTGCGGCCCAGCCGATGCTGCTCGATAACGTGTGGGGTCCGCTCCAGCCGCTGCTGCGCTAGCAGCCGTTACGGGGCAGGCGCCATGGTGGTGCCGCACTGGACCGTGGGATCTGGCACCGAGACGCAATTCGACTCCTTGTGCCCGTTGACTGTGACGTACTGCGAAAAGCAGGCATTGCTGGCGTTGTAGGCGGCCCATAATGCCGCGCAGTCCGGCGCAGCCGACGAGGCGGCCCGGGACGCTGGCGGCGTTGCCGGTGGCGCTGTGCGCACGGCCTGGTCAGACGCTGGCGGTGCGGCCTGCAGCTGCTTCAAGCGCTCGGCGTTTCTGGCTGCGCGCGCCTGTGCTTGCTTTTGCTGTTCCGGATCAACCGAACTCTCGGTGCTGCCGATCACTTTGGCGCGCGCCTTGTAGGCCTCAGGCACGCTGTCGCCGATCTGGGTGACGCCCTGGTCGTCGACCCAGCGGTAGATATCACCGGCACGTGCGCCGCCGGCGCCCAGGCAAAGGGCCAGCAAACTCGTGACAGCGGCCATCTGGATGAAGCGATGCGTGCGCGCCCGAGAGAGGAGCAGCAGCCACAGGCCTGGCGGCTGCCGATGGCTAGATGGTGTCGTTGAGCGGGAACACCTTGGCCATTTGCAGCAGATCGCGCTGCAAGGCGGCGTTGAAGATGATCTCGTTGGGCTGATCACGGCCGCAGGTCAGAAGCCGCAGCATCTCGATACCGCCTTGCGTTCCCCACTTGGCCTTCAACGCGGCATCGAGCTCGGGCAGACTCGCGAGCGGTGTTTGCGGTGCGATGCTCTGCAGCGACTCGTCCCAGCGCGCCATGGGTCGCTTGTAGCGACGCGAGAAGTGTTCGCCAAGCGCGTCGTACACAGGGCGTTTGTTGACCTGCTTGTAGAGCGCGAACAGCATCAGCCACATCAGGGTCGGAATGGTCTCGTCGCGCAGGACGTACTGGCGCAAGGTCGCGATCGCCTTGGTCGGCTCGTTGTTGCGCTCAAGTTCTTCTGCCTGCTCGACCACCGATGCGAACTGGATCAGACGGAACTGCACGGAAGCATGTTCCGCCTCATTCTCGCCGCTGGCGATGGGCAGCGCGCTCGCATCGGTGGCCTGTTCGTCGAGCCGCAAGATGGTATCGGGCCCCATGCTCGGCGCATCGGACTCGGCACTGCCACGCGGCAGTTCGAAGTCAAGCGGCGCGAGCTCGGTGGGACGTTGCGCAGGGGTATTTTGCAGTGAACCCTGCGATGCCACACCGCGATCGTCGCGACCGAGGTTGGTCGTCACCGGAGGCAGGTCGAGGTTGAAATCGAGAGGCTTGGGAATCCCCGAGTCGATGCGCTCGTCAAGCGTGCCGTGCGAACTCTTGGTGTCGCCATACTGCGAGGTCGGTGGAGCACCGGGCGCGAGCGGCGAGATGAGCGCAGCCGGTGCCGCCGCATTTGCGGCGGCGGCGTTACTTGGCGTCGCGGCCACGGGCGCTGCGGGCGCCGGTGGGCTGACCAGCGGCACGGTGACCGGTCCGCGCGCCACGGTACTTGGTTCCTGGTCGTGCAGCGGCATGCTGTCGGGTACCACGCTACGCGGCGCGGCCGACATCTTGGTGGTCTGGATGAAGGTATCGTGATCAAGGTCGAGCACTTCGGGCTCGACAATCGCCGCGGGTGCTGCAACCCCGTCGGGCCGCACGGCGAACGGCGTCTCGCCGCCACCTCGTTCAGTGATGTTGGCGAGCTGACTCTGTTCCCACCACGGCTGATCAAGGTTCTCACCCTGGGCACGGCGATAGCGAAAGCCAAACCAGCTGGCGACGGCCAACGCCAGCAGGGCGACCACGCCGAACACCCAGGTCAGGTAACCGGGCGAGCGTGCTGCCGCCAGCTCCTTGTTCTGTTCGCTTTGCTGCGCCAGCTGCTTTTGCAAGGTGGCGATCTGCGTCGACATGCCATTGACGCGATTCTGCAGATCGACCTCATGCGCGCTTGGTGCGGCCGGCACGGCGCTCGGAGCGTTCGGATCCTGGCCGGCGAGGATGGCAGCAAGGCGGATGCGCTCGTTCTTGAGCTGCTCGAGCTGCTGTGCATCAATCGGCTGCGCATCGGGGGTGCCAAGCGAGTCGGCCAGGCGCAGATCGGTCCCGAGGTCATTGGACAGGTGAAAGCGGTCGGCGCTGCCCGGCGCTGGACTGGATGCAGCATGCGGTACCGGCGGCACGATGACACCGACTGGATGTTCGCGCCGTACCGGCGCGGCATCGCTTCTGGGCGTGCGCCGGGGCGCCGCGGCGAGCGGCGCGGTCTCTTGTTCAGCGCCGGGCGTGACACCAGCGGCGGCGGCAGCGGCGCTGCTGCCACGGCGATGCCGGCGCGAAGGCGAAGCCGCAAGCGGACTGCTCAGCAGCGGCGTGTTGATGACGCCGCCCACTGCAGGCAGATCGGGACTCGCCTGGGGCGGATCGAGAAACAGGTTGTAGCTGCGCGATACCGCCGACTGGCAGCCGGCCGCGACTGAAAATCCGAGTACGGGCTCGTTGGTGGGCAGCGGCGTGGTGATGTCGATCACGATCGCCCCGCCCGGCAGGCTCTGCACCTCGATACGCGGGCGGCTCGGCGCCGGCAGATCGTTGCCGGCGGTCACGGTGACGCAGCCGACCTCATCGGCCGAACCGGCACTGACTGGAATCACCAGGTGCAGCGGCTGGCCCAGGTTCGAATGAACCTGCACGGGCCCCAGGCCAAGCGCCATGACCTGTGTTGTAAAAAGCATGAAGGGCAGCGCACCGGCGATCGTCAGACGACGCCGTGCCGCGGCATTCAGGACACCAGGAAAGCCCTGCTGACTCAACGCTCTGGGCGGGATACGTCGAGAAAAATGCACATCATTGTGAACCCCAACCTCGCGAATGGTCACCCGCCGATCCCCCTGCGACATCGATTACGACTAGGATTTTCGCCTAGTTCTTTATAGGTCGATTGTGCCCCAATAACGTTCATTTGGACAGTCTGATGACACGTCGTCATGGTCTTCATGTCCTGATGAGATGGCCCTGTTTGACCAGCCCGCGGCCGATAATGAGCTGCTGGATCTGGCTGGTGCCTTCGTAAATGCGGAACAGCCGTACATCGCGGTAAAAGCGTTCGATCGGATACTCGCTCATATACCCCGCCCCGCCGAAGCATTGCACGCAGCGGTCGGCAATCCGGCCGCACGCCTCGGAGGCAAATAGCTTGCAGCACGAAGCATGCAGCGCGACATCCTCCCCCACGTCCCGCCGCCTGGCGGCATCGACCACCATCGAGCGCGCTGCATACAGCTCGGACTGGCTGTCGGCCAGCATCGCCTGCACCAGCTGGAACTGTGCCACGGGCTGGCCGAACTGACGTCGCTCGGAAGTGTATTTAAGGGTGTCGGACAGCATCCTGGTGGCTGAACCGACACAGGCCGCGGCAATCGTGAGACGCCCCTTGTCGAGCACCTTCATGGCAGTCTTGAAGCCCTGGCCTTCCTTGCCACCGATCAGGTTTGCGGCTGGCACCCTGCAATCCTCGAAGATCACATCTGCGGTGTGCGCGCCACGCTGTCCCATCTTGCGATCTGGTTTGCCGACGTGGATGCCGCCACGCTCGCGTTCCACGATAAAGGCAGATACGCCGGCTGAACCCGGACCGCCGGTTCGCGCCATCACGGTGAAGAGACCGGCTTCCGGCGCATTGGTGATGTAGCGCTTGGTGCCGTTGAGCACATATTGATCGCCCTCCAGGCGCGCGCTGGTGGTCAGCGAGCCAGCGTCCGAGCCGGCGCCGGGTTCAGTCAGCGCAAAGGACCCGATCAGTTCACCACTTGCCAGGCGCGGCAGGAAAGTCTCTCTTTGCTGCGTTGTGCCATCGATGACGATGCCCTGCGCACCGATGCCGTTATTGGTACCCATGATGGATCGAAACGCGGGCGACGCCTGGGTCAATTCGAAGGTCACATCGACCTCTTCTTCCATGGTCAGGCCGAATCCGCCGAATTCCTCAGGGACGGTCAGCCCGAATAGCCCAATGCTGCGCATCTCATCGAGGATGGCCTTGGGGATTTCATCGTGTTCTGCCACATGCTCTTCTGCCGGGATCAGGCGCTCGCGTACAAAACGCGCGATCGAATCCAGCAGAATCTGATGTGTTTCTCTGTCTCGGATCATGCAGTCTCCTCGGGCCGAGTGTTGCATGGGCTAAAATTCGGTGTCAACAAGATGGAGCACTGCTTCAGCATCCATGCCTCTTACATTCGATCCAAATTCACAATCTTTTACCCTCGGAGTCATCGGCAGCGGCGCCATGGGGCGTGGTATCGCGCAGATCGCAGCTCAGGCGGGCCTGAGCGTGCGTGTGCACGATAGCAACCCCGACGCGCTTGCAAGCGCACGAAA
>CAZZVZ010000090.1:9561-9916 GCA_964657655.1 Gammaproteobacteria bacterium
AGTATCGAGTCGACTCTTGATCGTCTGGTCGAAAAGGGCAAGATGCAAGCAGTGAAGGCACAACAGGCGGTGGCTGCCATCACGCTTTGCAACAGCCTCGGCGAACTGGTTGGATGCGACCTGATCGTCGAGGCGATCGTCGAGAATCTGGCGGTCAAGAAGCAGCTGTTTGCTGAACTCGAAGCGCTGGTCGATGCCAGCACGGTCCTGGCGTCGAACACTTCATCTTTATCTGTGACCGCGATTGCTGCCGGAATGCAGCATCCGGAACGACTGCTGGGCTGGCATTTCTTCAACCCCGTGCCGCTGATGCGTGTCGTCGAGGTGGTCGACGGGGCGCGCTCTGATGCTGCCT
>CAZZVZ010000091.1:0-8454 GCA_964657655.1 Gammaproteobacteria bacterium
GTTCGTATTCACCGAGAATCACGGCGCCGACCGAGTCGCGCTCGAGGTTCAGCGCAAGCCCGAATGTATTGCCCGGGAACTCAAGCATTTCGCCTTGCATGGCGTTCGACAGACCGTGGATTCGCACGATGCCGTCGCTCACCGACACCACGGTGCCTTCGTTCACAACCTCGGCTTTGGCGCCAAGCCCTTCAATGCGGCTTTTGATCAGCTCGCTGATTTCAGAAGGATTGAGATGCATCTCGAACTCCAGTAAGTTTGTTTATTGCTTGATTCTCTAGGCCTACGACGCCAGCGCGACGCGCATGCTGTCGAGCTTGCCACGCACCGAACTGTCCAGCACCTGGTCACCGACCACCACCCGTACGCCGCCGATCAGACTTTGATCGACCACCACCGCTGGTGTCAGCTTGCAGGCGAAGCGTTTCTCAAGCACGGCCGTGAGACTTTCGACCTGCGTCGCGTTCATCTCGAAGGCGCTGTAGATCACTGCGTCGGCGCTGCCGGCCGCGCTGTTGGCCAGTTCGCGAAACTGTGCAGCGATTTCAGGAAGAGCCACGATGCGATCATTCTCGATCAGTGTCTGAAGGAAATTCTTCGCCTCGCCGCTCAAGGGCGTCTTGAGTGTGCCTTCGATGACCGAATAGATCTGCTCAGGGGAGATGAGCGGGTCGCCCAGCAGCGAGCGCAGCGACGCGTCGGCAGAAATGTCGGCCAGCCGCTCGAGCAGATCGAGCCAGCCGGCCCGCTCTGCGGGCTTGGCCACGCGGAAAACGGCTTCGGCGTACGGCCTGGCGATAGTGTTGATCTCTGCCATGGGTCTACAGCTGCGCTTCGAGTTGCGACAGCAGCTGGGCGTGCGCAGCCGGATTGATTTCGCGCTTCAGAATCTGTTCGGCGCCCGACACGGCCAGCGCTGCCACTTGGCCGCGCAGCGTTTCGCGAGCGCGCTGCATTTCCTGATCGGCCTCGGCGCGCGCTTCGGCCAGAATGCGGGCCTTCTCGGCTTCGGCAGTCTTCTTGGCTTCTTCGATCAGCATTGCTGCCTGACGCTCGACATCACCCAGACGCGTCTGGTTCTCAGCGCGCGAGCGCGCCAGCTCCACCTCGACGCGCTGATTGGCTTCGGCGAGTTCCTGCTTGCCACGCTCAGCGGCTGCAAGGCCATCGGCGATCTTCTGCGAGCGCTCGTCCAACGCCGTGATCACCTTCGGCCAGATGCCTTTCATGGTCACGATGACAAGCACCATGAAGACGACCAGCTGTACGATGAAAGTAAGGTTGATATTCACGACAGTTCCTTATACGGGCAACAAGGCGCGACGGACACTTCCATCGCGCGCTTCGTCTTCAGCCAGCGGCAGCGGCAAACGGATTCGCGAAAGCGAACAGCATTGCGATACCGACACCGATCAGGAACGCGGCGTCGATCAGACCTGCCAGCAGGAACATCTTGGTTTGCAGCGAATTCATCAGTTCTGGCTGACGTGCCGACGCCTCGATGAACTTGCCGCCCATGATGCCGATACCAATACATGCGCCAATTGCGCCCAACCCAATGATCAGGCCACAGGCCAGCGCAACAAAAGCGACGTTCGTCATGATTACTCCTTCAGATTATTAAAATAAAAACAAAGATCAAACTTCAGTACCAGCAACCGGCTAATGGCTCTCGTGTGCCTGGCTCAGGTACACAAGGGTCAGCATCGAGAAAATGAAGGCCTGCAACAGCACAATCAGAATGTGGAAGATGGCCCAGGCGGCACCGGCAATGATCTGACCTGCGATCAGCAGGCCGCCGCCCCACCAGGGAACGCTCGCGGCTGCCGCACCCAGCAGGGCGATCAGCAGGAAAAGCAGTTCGCCCGCATACATGTTGCCGAACAGCCGCATGGCAAGCGATACCGTCTTGGCGACGAATTCGACCAGGTTGAGAAAGACATTGGCCACGCTCAGCAACAAGAAACCGATCCAGCTGCCAGGATGCCGGCTCAGCTTGACGGTGCCAAAAGGCGCGGTGTGAAGCTCGTGGAGAAATCCGCCGAAACCCTTGATCTTGAAGTTGTAGTAGATCATCAGGATCAAGATGCCAAGCGAGATGCCAAAGGTGCCGTTGATATCGGCAGTCGGCACAATGCGCTGGTAGTGCAGTTGGTGCGACAGGCCTAGGTGGTTGATGATCCAGGACACCAGGTCGACCGGCAGGAAATCGAGCGAATTCATCAGCAGCACCCAGATGAAGACCGTCAGCACGAGCGGCGCGATCACGCCCCGATCGCCATGGATCATGTCCTTGACCTGGTTGTCGACGTATTCGATGGCCATCTCGACGGCGCCCTGAAAGCGTCCCGGCACACCCGGCGTCACGCGACGTGCACCCAGGTACATGAACAGCACGCCGACCACGCCGCACAGAACTGACCAGAAGATCGTGTCGATGTTCACCAAATGCATATTGATGATCGACGTCTGCTTGGCATCGGAACCGAACTGGGTCAGATGCGTCAGATGGTGAACGATGTATTCAGAAGGGGTGGGACCGTGCTCAGGAGCCATGCGCAAAAAACCTTAGGATTTCCGGTCGAAGAGAAACATCGCCAAGTAACTCTTAAATGCTGCGATCAGACCGACCAGGAAGGCTAGCCAGTTCAGATGATGAAAGTGCGTGGCGATCGCGCCCAGCATTGCGATCGACAAGCCGACCTTGACGAATTCCCCAATCAGAAACGACGCCGGATCTGCATGCCCGGTTCTGCGCATCGCCCACGTCAGCCTGAACGCGAAGATCGCATTCGGTATCACGCAGACCAAGCCCCCAAGGAGTGCCGACAGAGCTGCATTGGCACCACCCAGGAGAAGCGCGATTAGCGCCACGCCAAACGTCACGATTGCTTGCAGGGAGACGGTCTTGAGCATTTGCTGCGCCAAAATTTCGGTCTCGCCTGCGCTGAGGAACGACGACAAAGCCGCGAGATATTACGTGAAAGGAGGGTCACAGTCAATTTGCTGCAGTGCCTTAACCCAACGCGAATTGAGCCGATAAGGAGTGCTAAAGTCCTGACAGATTCAGCGCAGGACGCTCGACCAAGGAGAACGGGATGGATATCCCGCAGTTGACCGCGGAGCAGTACGTAATTCGATGGCCGGAGCCAGCCCATGCCAAGTTTGATGAAGACGCGGCCAAGGTGGAGCCGTGCGAAATCGAACTCAAGAACGGCACCAAGGAAATCGGCGATCTGCTGCATTTCACGGCCCGCGACGGGTTTTTCATCTTTCGCCCCCACAAGGATCACGCGCAGCGTGCGCAGATGATTGCCGTCAAGCTGGCCAATCTGCGTCAGTTACGCCTGACGCGCGGCATCAAGATGACACCGCTGAGCAAAGAGTCGCTCGGCCAGGCGGTCTACAACGTCGAATTCACCGATGGCGAAATCACCAGCGGCGAGACCGCCGGCTACGTAAAACTGCCGGTCGGGCTGTTCTTGTACTTCCAGGCGGACTCGGGCGAGGTGATGCGACATTTCGTCCCGAGCGACGCGATTGCCTACTCGCAGCTGGGCGACCCGCTTGGCAAGGTACTGGTCGAAGAGAACGTGGTGAGCGAGGCCCAGCTCAAGGTGGCTGTGGAAAAGCAGCAGGAAATGCGTCGTCTGGTGCTGGGCGATTACCTGATCGAAGAGGGCTACATCACAGCCGAGCAGCTCAACAAGGCGCTCGAGTACCAGAAGGCGAAGCCGAGTCTTCGGGTCGGCGAAGCGCTGATCGAGATGGGTTTCGTCACCAGCGATGCGCTCCAGGCCGCCCTCGACAAGCAGCGTGCCAACCGCGGCCGCCCACTGGCGCAGATCCTGATCGACATGGGCGTGGTGGACCGCGACACGCTCGAGCGGGTCAACGCCAAGAAGGCCAGCATGCCTGAGGTGAGCCTGTCGCGCTTTAGCATCAGCCCGGAAGCCGTCAAGCTGATTCCAGCCGACGTTGCCCGGCGCCTGCACGTGGTGCCGCTCGCGGTGGAAGATGGCGCACTGATCGTCGCCATGGCGCTGCAGCCCGACAGTTCGACCATGTCCGAACTCGGCCTGCTGGCGCGCATGCGTGTGGTGCCCGTGCTGGCGCCGGAGGCAGAGATCGTCGCCAAGCAGAAGGAAGCCTACGGTGTCGCCGGCGTGCCGCGCATTGTCGACCCCAAATCGATCGGCTTCGAGGCTTCCCAGACGGCACCAGACGATGCGGTCACTGCCCTGGTCGAACGTCAGACACCTTTTTCCGCCCTCGAGAAAACCGACCTCAAGTCGGAACGCGTGCTGCTGGCGCTGATTGAGCGCATCAGCTCGGGGGCGTTCCCAGCCGGCGTGCTGGACATCAAGATTGAAGCCGACGGCGTCAAGCGCCGCACCCAGATCTCTTTTCGCAAGAATTGACCGACTCGATCAACCACGCGCCTGCATGAAGATCCTCATCGTCGACGACTCCGCGACCGCGCGAGCCGGGCTTGCGCGCTATGTCGAGCGCATGGGCCACGAGAGCGTCTGGGCGGGCAGCGGTCGCGAGGCGCTTGAGCGCTATGCCGAGATCAAGCCAGACATGGTGCTGCTCGATGTGCTGATGGGCGACATGGACGGCTACACGGTGGCCGAACAGATCCGTCGTGCGCCCGATGCGCAATGGGTGCCGATCATCTTCTTGTCGTCGCGCGAAGAAGATGCAGATCTCGAGAGCGGCATCGAGGCAGGCGGAGATGACTACCTCGTCAAGCCGGTCAGCTATATGGTGCTGCACGCCAAGGTGCGCGCCATGCAGCGCATCGATGACATGCGCCGCCGGCTGGTCCGGGTGTCGAGCGAACTGGAAGCGGCCAATCGCGAGCTCGAGCGCCTGTCGCATTTCGATGGCCTGACTGGCATTGCCAATCGACGCTACCTCGATACTGTCATCACGCGCGAGCTGTCACGTGGCTGCCGCGCGCACACCTCGCTTGCCATCTGCCTGATCGACATCGATCATTTCAAGGGCTTCAACGATCAATACGGCCACCTCAAGGGCGACGAATGCTTGACGCGCGTGGCCAAAGCGATCGAAGCCACGGTGCGCCGTGCCGCTGATCTGGCGGCGCGCTATGGAGGAGAGGAGTTCGCGGTGGTGCTGCCCACCACCGATCTGGAAGCGGCACGCGTGGTGGCCGAGAAAATCCGCGCCGCAGTGATTGCACTTGGCATTCCGCATGAGTCGGGTGTCGCAGGCCAGGTCACGGTCAGCATTGGCGTCAGTGCGCTGGTCCCCACCCGCGACACCGAAGCCAGCGAGCTGTTGAAGGACGCTGATGCGGCGCTCTATCTGGCCAAGCAGAGCGGGCGCAATCAGGTCGTGCCGCCCCCGCCCGAGACGCCCTAGGGCAGAGCCGTCACGAGTTCGCGGCGCTGCCCTTCATGCGCGCCATCAGACCGTCGAGCTGGTCGTAGTTGGCAAAATCAATGATCACCTGGCCGCCGCTCTTGCCACGCGGCTTGATCACCACCTTGCTTGCCACGGCATCTGACAATTCTTCTTCAAGGCGCGTCAGGTCGCGCGACTTGCTCTTGGGCTTGGCGCTCGGCGCCAGCGCGAATTCACGACCGAGCTTGGCCACCAGCGTTTCGGTTTCGCGCACCGACAGGCGCTTGGCCACCACCTGATGGGCCAGCGTGACCTGTGTCGCGCCATCGGTCGAGAGCAACGCGCGGGCGTGGCCCATCTCGAGATCACCCGCCAGCAACAGCGTCTGCACCGGTTTTGCAAGTTGCAGCAGGCGCAGCAGATTCGAAGTCGCCGAGCGCGAACGGCCGATCGCCTTGGCAGCCAGCTCGTGCGTCATGTGGAACTCGTCGATCAGCCGTTGCACACCTTGCGCCTCCTCGAGCGCATTGAGGTCTTCACGCTGGATGTTCTCGATCAGTGCCATGACTGCAGCATTCTCGTCTGGCACATCGCGCACCAGCACCGGCACCTCCGTCATGCCGGCGATGCGGGCAGCCCTTGAGCGCCGTTCCCCGGCGATGATTTCGTAGCCACCGGTGGTGAGCGGACGAACCAGGATGGGCTGCATCAACCCTTGCGTGCGAATCGATTCCGCCAGTTCGTTGAGCGCCTCTTCATCCATGCGTGTGCGAGGCTGGTATTTGCCAGGCACCAGCTGATCGAGCGGCAGTACGTTGGGCAGCTGTGTCTGCTGTCCCGCCGGAGCATCGACCGCAGTCGCGCCGAGCAGCGCTTCGAGGCCGCGCCCCAGTCCTTTGCGTTTGTTCATCACGTGGTCGATTCCGATTCTGCGAGCGCCTTCTTGGCCTGTGCGTTAAAACGCTCGATCATTTCAACGGCGAACGCCAGATAGGCCTGTGCGCCCTTGCTGCTGCGATCGAACACCACGCCAGGCATGCCGTAGCTGGGCGCTTCGGCAAGACGCACGTTGCGTGGCACCAGGGTCTTGAACACCTTGTCGGCGAAATGCGCTTCGAGTTGCGCCGAGACCTGCTGCGCCAGCGTCGAGCGCGGATCGAACATGACGCGCAGCAGTCCGATGATCTCGAGGTCGCCATTGAGGTTGCGATGCACCTGCTTGATGGTGTTGACCAGGTCGGACAGGCCTTCGAGCGCATAGTATTCGCACTGCATCGGGATGATCACACCGTGCGCGGCGCAAAGGCCATTGAGCGTTAACAGCGACAGCGCGGGCGGACAGTCGATCAGCACGAAATCGTACTCGTGGTGGTGCGCCTTGAGGGCACTTTTCAGCCGCCGCTCGCGTGACTCGAGTTCCACCATTTCGATTTCTGCACCTGCCAGTTCGCGATTGGCCGGCAGCACGTCATAGCCGCCACTCTCAGAGCGCTGGCGCGCGGACGCAACCGGGGCGAGCCCGAGCAGTACCTGGTACACCGACGACGTCAGGGCGCGCTTGTCGATGCCGCTGCCCATGGTGGCATTGCCCTGTGGATCGAGATCGATCAGCAACACGCGCTGGCCGCTGGCGGCGAGCGCTGCGGCCAGATTGACCGTCGTGGTGGTCTTGCCGACGCCACCTTTTTGGTTTGCTACCGCGAAAATCCGTGCCATTGGGTCCGGGGGAAGAAGGCGAACTAGCGCCGGGTTAATAAGACGGCGCAGCGCCGCGCGTCGAGTTCAGGGACCACCAGGTGACGCACGCTATCAATCTGCCATGCCTCGCCGACCTGCTCTAATTCTTCGTCTTTCAGATCGCCCTTCATCGCCAGTACGCGCGCGCCGGCGTGCAGGTGGGGGGCGACTTCATGCAGCCCCTCAGCCAGAGGAGCAAATGCCCGAAATACCGCTGCATCAACACGATTCACGAGAGTGAGCGCTTGCATTCGCGCATGAACGGGATGAACATTGGTCAGCTTCAGACTGCCCTTGACCTGGGTCTGGAAGGCAATCTTCTTTTGCACGGCATCGACGGTCGTGACCTCGAGGCCAGGACGCGCAATCGCCAGCGGGATGCCGGGCAGCCCGGCGCCCGAGCCGGCGTCCAGCCAGTGACCAGCGCCCAATTCATCGACAATCGGCACGATCGACAAACTGTCGAGCAGGTGGGTCTCGACCATCTGATCAAGGTCGCGCACCGCCGTCAGGTTGAAGGTCGCACCCCAGCGCACCATCAGCTCAAGGAAGTTCATCAGCAAGGCGCGCTGCCGCTCATCGAGTACGACGCCAAGCCGTTCGGCACCGGCGCGCAGGCGCTCGGCAGCGCTGCTGGACATGAGCAACGCTTCTGCCACCTAGGCTGCCTCGGCGCGGCGCACGCGACTGGTCTTCTTGAGGTAGACGAGCAGCAAGGAGATGGTGGCCGGCGTCACGCCTGAGATGCGGCCCGCTTGCCCCAGTGTTTCGGGACGCTGCAGGGTTAGCTTCTGGCGCGCCTCAAAGGAAAGCCCCTGCACCTGCGCATAGTCGAGATCGTGAGGGAGCGCCATGCTGTCGTAATGACGATGCCGCTCCACTTCCACGCGCTGGCGCTCGATATAGCCGGCGTACTTGGTCTGGATTTCGACCTGCTCGGCAGCTGCCGCATCAAGTGCGCTGGCGGGGCCGGGCAGGCCCGCCAACTGGGCCGACGCCATCAGCGATGCATAGCTGACTTCGGGACGTCGCAACAAATCCAGCAGTGTGTGTTCCTGGTCAAGAGCAAAACCGAGTCTCGATTCGACGGCAGCATTCATGTGGCTCGGCCGCAGGAACTGATGGGCAAGTCGCGATGTTTCACGTGAAACAGTCTCGCGCTTTTCCATCAATTTGCGGTAGCGCTCCTCGTCAACACAACCCAGCTGGTAGCCGAGTTCGGTCAGGCGCCAGTCGGCGTTGTCCTCGCGCAGCGACAACCGGTATTCAGCCCTGCTGGTAAACATTCTATAAGGCTCTTCTGTTCCTTTAGTAACCAGGTCGTCTATCAAAACACCAATGTAT
>CAZZVZ010000091.1:8464-9872 GCA_964657655.1 Gammaproteobacteria bacterium
CCTGCTGGTAAACATGCGATACGGCTCCTGGACACCAGAGGTCACCAGGTCATCCACCAGCACGCCGAGATAGGCCTGATCGCGGCCCAGCACGAAGGAGCCGTCACCGCGTGCCAGCAGCGCCGCATTGAGGCCCGCCAGCAAGCCCTGGGCGGCCGCTTCTTCGTACCCGGTCGTGCCGTTGATCTGGCCGGCGAAAAAAAGACCCGAAATAGCCTTGGTTTCGAGCGACGCCTTGAGTGCACGCGGGTCGAAATAATCATACTCGATGGCATATCCCGGTCGCAGGATATGCGCGTTCTCAAGGCCGGCGATGCTTCTGACAAGCGCCAGCTGGGTATCAAAGGGCAGGCTGGTGGAAATACCGTTGGGATAAAACTCGTGTGTCGTCAGGCCTTCGGGCTCGAGGAACACCTGGTGGGAATCCTTGCTGGCGAAGCGATGGATCTTGTCCTCGACGCTCGGGCAGTAGCGCGGCCCGACCCCTACGATGACGCCGGTGTACATGGGAGAACGGTCGAGCGAGGCGCGGATAATGTCGTGGGTTTGCTGATTGGTGTGGGTGATCCAGCAGGAGCGCTGCTCCGGATGCATGCTCGCCGAGCCCAGGTACGAGAACACCGGCAGGGGATCGAGGTCGCCAAGTTGCTCTTCGGTGCGTGCGAAATCGATGCTGCGCCCATCGATGCGGGGCGGCGTACCCGTCTTGAGTCGTCCCTGCGGCAGCTTCAACTCCTTGAGCCGCGCAGACAGGGCGATGGCCGGAGGATCGCCGGCACGTCCCGCCGAATAGGAATCGAGACCCACGTGGATCTTGCCATCCAGAAAGGTGCCGGCCGTCAGCACCACGCTGCGCGCCCGAAACCGCAAGCCAATCTGGGTGACGGCGCCGACCACGCGCGCCCCGTCCCCGTCGCCCTCGAGGAGCAGGTCATCGACCGCCTGCTGGAACAGCCACAGATTCGGCTGATTCTCGAGACGCCGACGGATTGCCGCCCGATACAGGACCCGGTCGGCCTGGGCACGGGTGGCCCGAACCGCCGGCCCCTTGCTCGAATTCAGGATACGGAACTGGATCCCTGCCTCGTCGGTGGCGAGTGCCATGGCACCGCCAAGCGCATCGATCTCCTTGACCAGATGCCCCTTGCCAATGCCGCCGATGGAAGGGTTGCACGACATCTGTCCGAGCGTCTCGATGCTGTGCGTCAGCAGCAATGTCTTGCTGCCCATGCGCGCAGCGGCGAGAGCCGCCTCGGTGCCGGCGTGGCCGCCGCCGATCACGATGACATCGAATTGGTCAGGAAAATTCATGCTAAACGTACGCGCTGCTCGGTCAATCGGCCGAAAACGAGGTCTGAGGGAGGGGCTCGATTATGAACTATAACGAGCCATGGGCGATGTTCCACGT
>CAZZVZ010000092.1:0-217 GCA_964657655.1 Gammaproteobacteria bacterium
CCAGGTGATCTCGTTTAGCGGTGATGGCGGTCTTGCCATGCTGATGGGTGACTTGATTACGGCGATCCAGGAGAACATCGCGATCAAGGTGCTGGTCTTCAACAACAGCTCGCTCGGCTTTGTCGAGCTTGAGCAGAAGGTGGAGGGCCTACTCGACAGCTATACGGATCTCAAGAATCCAGATTTCTCGCGCGTCGCAGAAGCCATCGGTTTTTTC
>CAZZVZ010000092.1:227-9782 GCA_964657655.1 Gammaproteobacteria bacterium
TTTCGCACGTCGCGTGGAGCAGCCCGAGCTGCTCGAGGCAGCGGTAATCGACTGGCTGGCACAGCCGGGCCCGGCGTTACTCGACGTCGTGACCGACCGGATGGAGCTTGTGTTTCCTGCCAAGATCGAACCGTCGCAGGTGTTGGGCATGGCGCTCTATTCCGCCAAGGCGGTGTTCGCCGGGCGCGCAGGCGATGTTGAACACCTGTTGGTTGAGAATTTCACTGAGGGCTAGCGGACCGCGATCCTGCAGGACGCTCGCACTTCTGGCTGAGCCTAGCGCAAATCATCTGAGTATCCGGCGTTGAGGCGTTGCCATTGGGCGGTCGGTCTTGCGTCGGTGCAGACGAACTGTTCGGTGCGCTTGGGCCAGCCTGCTGGGGAGTTTTCCCAGTTTTCCTGCCTGCCAAATACAGTGAGATCGAGCAAGCGATAGCTGTTGTCCATCGCCTCGACGCCCCGTCTGGTGGTCCAGTAAGTCTCGAACACCTGCGCGCCGCGGCGCAGGTAGCAAACGATATGCATCATGCCGATCTGTCGTCCCACCAGCAAAGTGCCAAGCGAAGCTTCTGCTGAGTACCAGGGCATCTGCCATCCCATGAAATCACGGTACCTGATGCTTTCTGCGAACGGCCCCTGACAGAACACTGCATAGGTCACATCGCGCGAATGCAAGTAGCAGAACTCACGCACTTGCGAGCCCACCCAAGTGCATCCCATGCATTGTCTGGATGCTGGCCGCCCGGTGTGCCACATGTAGTAGTAGGCAATCAGCTGCTCGCGGCCTTCGAACGCATCGAGCAGCGTGAGCGTACCGTCAGCTCCGGTCAGCAAGGTTTTGCCATCGACGGCCACCATAGGAAGGCGCCGCCGCTCCGCTGCGATTTCATCTCCCGCATGGCTGTGCGCCTTCTCTCGCACCCGCAGTGCATCGAGTTGTGCCTGGAAAGTGTCGCGATCGACGACGTCAGGCGCGGCCGACACGTCTCTGATGATGTTCTTCATCCTTCTCCCCGCTCAAGGAATGGGTGATCTCCAGGCTGCGATGGCACGTTATTTCAGTTCGGTCATGACAGCGCTCCCGGTTCCTCGCACCAGCAGCTCTGAATGGGTCCGGTTAGCGAGGTTAAAGCGGACATCGCCTGCGTGGTAGTCATTTTCGATGACCTTGCCATCGGGTGTCGTGGACGTCAGCGCAGTATCTTCTTCGTAGACCACCACGACATTCTTGTCATGAAAATGCATCGGAGTCGGCTCGCCGGGATTCCAGCGGTAGGCCCACACAATGATGTGATCGTTCTCGAACAGTTTCACGACGTGAGGTCGAGGAAAGGCGTTGGGATAACCGCTGGTATTGGTGATCGCGGAGGGCGCGTGGTCCTTGATGCTGATGACCACGCGTAGCGACCCTGCACCGCCTGGGGTGTCGCCCTTGTGTCCAAAGGCCGCGCTGCCACTTTCTGCCAGCGGCACGACGACAAAGTCGTGTGCCGCTGGGGGCAGGGTGGCCGCCGTCTCCCAGACTTCGACCTGGTCATTGTCGATGATCGGTGTGTCTGCACCAAAGCCGGCAGCAGGCCAAAAGATTAACGCGCTGAGCGAGAGGGGAGCGAGCCAAAGGCGCATGGTCATGGATCCTCGAAGGCGGCCGTCGGGATGCTTCGGCCCTGATTGCTATGAACTCGAAAACCGGGTCTGACACCACGGCGAAGAGACGAAGCCTTGAGCATATTACGACTGAGACCTCAAGCACATCTGCGCCGCAGCAGCGAGACAAGCCCGGTGATTGAAACAACCCGAGTCAGGGGAGTGACGCACCAGGCATGGTGGGTCCCAAAGGACGGGTCGAGGGACGACGCTCAGCCGGCGCGCATCAGCGGAATCTGAAGGTTGGTTGGGCGATTCTCTTCCTTGTCGAAGCCGCGGCCGTCGATGTTTCTAGCGCCCCAGAACAACATGTCATGCGTGACATAGATGAGATCGCATTCCATGAAATTCTTTCCTGCAACCAGACCAAATGGCAGGAACGACTTACCGAAAACGCTCTGGGGGGTGCCTGTTTCCCATTTGTCATACCCCGTGCTCGCCACCTGGTTCAGCACGTCGGTAAAGCCCTCGATCAGTGGCGTCACCGTGTATGCCTCGTCCGCCACGAAATCAACCTTCTGGGCACCGGGTGCAATCGGGTGATCGCCTTTCCACACGATGTGCCCCCTGATGTAGATCTTTGCCAGCGGCACTTTGGCGTTCGGGTCGGCCGCGTTGACAATAGTCAGTTCGAACGTATCACCGGGGTGATACTCGAATGCGCGGGTCAGATAGAACGGCTTGAGGGTTCCATCGGGATTCTTGCTGGCGCTGGGACGGATTTCGGGAGCGATGCTGCGCCAGGCGCCAGCGATGGCCTGTTTGGTTTCTTCAAGGGTCATTAAATCTCCTAAATGACAGGGTTGCGCGAAATAATCAGGATTATGACCATAATCCTGAAAATTGGCGACTGATTTACGCCGCTGCCGGCCCCTGATCCTCGATAAATCATTGCGCTGCAGTTTCCCGGTCGCATGCGCGAGGGTCGTCCGCAATTTCGGCACGCTGCTTGGGCACTCGCTGTTGCTGCTTTTGCACCTGCAAAGGCGCTGAACCGCTCGACATTCAACCGCCAAGGCGGTCAGTGCTTGGCTCGGTGCGATTGCCAAGCAGCGGGTCTTGGCTGACCTCGACCGGCGGGGTGGGTGGCACGATTTTCACTGCCGCGGGCTTGGCCGTGTTTGCAGTTTCCCTCTGGCAACAGCGCCGCACTCAACCGATTGGCGCCTGCTGAAGAAGGCTTGGTTCAGCGCCTGATACCGAGCACCTGCTTGATGTCTTGTGCATGCTGGTGAATGGCGCTTTCGCATCCGTCAGGATTGGCCTGGCAGGTGTCGTAGAGCTGGTCCAGCCGATCAGTGATCGGTCCGATTCGAACCGTCAGGATGCCGATGGTTGAAACCGGCACGGTGCTGATTTCGGGCTGCAGCTTTGCCTCTGCGTAGCCGGTGAAAGCCTCGCGATCACTCGGAACGTCCGCTGCAAAGGCGCTGACGGCGAAGGGCAGGGAAGCGACCAAGGCAATCATGCCTGGGAAAAGGATGGGGCGCATTTTGGTCTTCCGAAAAGGTGGCAATGCTTGCAGCCACCAAGATTCGTGCCGCGCCTAGGCCTGATCGAGCGGCAGCCCCAAGCGCCTTGCCCGGGCGATCCAGTAAAGCAGCAGCAGCACGGATCCAAACACGCCGCCCAGATGGGCAAAGTGGGCCACGCCCGCCTGTACGCCGGTAACGCCCAGCACCAGTTCCAGCAGCGTGTAGCCGGTGGCAAAAACCCAGGCTGGCATCGGAATGGGTGGAAACAGCAGCACAATCCTGCGCCGTGGAAATAGAATTGTGTACGAGACCAACACTCCGAATACTCCGGCTGACGCACCAATGGTCGGAAAGCCCTTGAGCGCCAGCGCATCGACGGCGAGCTGGACCAGCGCCCCGCCAAGCACCGCGACGAGATAAAGGGCGAGCACCTTGATGCGTCCTAAGGCACGCTCCACGCCCAGGCCGAACGAGTAGAGACCGAACATATTAAAAAAGATGTGCTCGGGACTTCCATGCAGCGCTGAGTAGCTCAGCACCTGCCAGACATGAAATGGCGGGATCTCCGGGTTGGACGCGACCGGCCACAGCCCGAACAGTGTGATCGCCAGATCCTGGTTCTGCATTTCCAGGAAGTAGGCCAGCACGTTGAAGATGACAAGCGCAATCGTCATGGAAAGCTTCAAGGGGCCCCTAATGAGTGGTCGAGAAGAAGCGAGTCTGCATCAATCGTGCAAAACGCGCGTCGTACACTGCGATCAACAGCTCAGGGCTGCGGCGTATGGCAAACGGCTTCGATGTTGTGCCCGTCGGGACCGATGACAAAGGCTGCGTAATAGTCTGGGTGGTAGCGTGGCCGCAACCCCGGAGCACCATTGTCCCTGGCGCCTGCCTTGAGAGCCGCGTGGTAGAAAGCGTCCACCTGATGACGATTGCGGGCCTTGAATGCCAGGTGCAAAGGAGCCGGCTGGTGTGTTGCCTGGAACAGGCAAAATGAGATATCGCTCTCGTTCGAGCACAGCTCGCAGCCGTAGCTTGGCTCTCCTTCGCCTCCCATCACGACGTTGAGCGGCGCAAGTGCCTCGAGGAAGAACGCCTTGCTGGCTGGATAGTCGCTAACGCCGATCTTGACATGGTCGAACATGAAACCTCCTGGTCACCAAAGACTGGTTCAGGCTCGCGACTCTGTCAACAGCCCTCTGGCCAGTGGCCTTGCGACGCAGCACTCAAATCGAGCTTACGAAGCTCAAAGGCACGGTCGCAGCGCCGCCGGCACACAAGGCTTTCGTCAGGATCCGATCTTTACTCCGTCTGCTCGCCCGAACCTCACATAGGCGGATCATAGGACTGTCCGGTAATTGCTCAATCGGCTAGCATATGGATTGGCGAACGATCGAATCCGGCGCGTCCATGAAGCTTGTCCGTGCATCGTTCCTGGGTGTGCTCCTCGCCGCCGCTGCCAACCCCGCCCAGGCAGACGACCCGGCGTCCCTGTTCGTGGTGCGTGAGGCGGGCTATGGCAGTGCCGGATTGACGTTCACTGCCGAGCAGCAACGGCAGACGGACACCGTCAACTCCGGCAGATTTCTGCAATTCGCCTCGACTGACAACTACCGCTTCAAGACACAGCAAGCGATCCTGTCCGCAAGCCTTGGCGTGGGCTATGGCCTGGAACTGTTTCTCGATGTGCCGAATACCTTGCTGCATCAAACCAGCAGGAATGGAGTCGACGACAATCTCTCAACGGGGTTTGACGATGCGGACTTCGGTTTCAAGTACCGGCTGTTTGGATCCGAGGCCAGCCCGGATCGCATGGTCTTCAGAGCCACCTTCACCCATCACAGTTCGAGCCTGGGTACGGATCAACTGGCGATTTATTACGCGCATAACTTTGCGCCTGAGCTGACGCTCGGCCTGCAAACTTTCTACGAATACGAGGCGTATGCTGATCCGGCGGGGCAGCACTATCGTTCGAACCAGTACGGCGGCGCGGGCCTCTTGTTTTGGAATGTGATGCCGAACCTGTCCTTGGTTCCGCTGGTTCGAGTCTACCAAACCGACGGCTACCAAACCGTCCCTGCGGAAGTCACCACCGAGGCCGGGCTGCAGCTGTGCTACTACTGGTCGCGTCACTGGAGCGTCACTCCGGCTGTGAGTTATCTGCATACCTCAGGGGGCCACCAGACTGTCAATCCGTTGGTATCCGTCAACTACGGTGTTCGAGACGGTGGTCTGGCGACGCTGCTGTTGCAGTACCAGTTCTGAGATCAGCCGCTCACAGGACGTCGAGCCACACAGCAGCCTCCTGTCTTTAATGGGTCCGTGACCGATGAAGCAGACATATCGAGCATGCGGGATGACGGCTCTTGGCGAACGCGGTGGAAAATCGAGAGCCGATGCGGCATACAAATCGAGCAGATCTATTGTGATTCAGTCGCATCGAAGGACGGGGCATGGTGCTGGTCGCGCTGCTCCATTGGATCGACGATATTCCGGCCGGCGCCGTCATACTACGGGCGCGTTATTTTGCGGCCCCGGATTGCGGGCACAGCTGGGCGTCGCAACGCGCTTCGAGGACGGACAACCTGCCATCCTTATCGAGCGAGTCGACCACATCTTGTGCCATCTCGGCAATACCCACGGGGCGCTCCCCTCGCAACGGGATTGCCACGGTGTAGGTCTTCGAGAAGAGCGGAGCTGCGTCGCCGGCCTGAACGTTTTCGGGCAACTGGTAAAAGTCGACCGTCACCTTGACGCTGCCGGCGAACTCGCCGCTCGGCTTTTCGATGCGTGGCACGATCACGAAGCGCGCTTTCTCGAGCCGCGCGCCATCTCGGATCTTTTCGGCCACAGTGCGATTCAAGTCGAGATCCAAGAGGTGGGCCACCGAGATGCCGCGGCTGCGCAACATGGCGGAGACGCGCATGGCAAAACCTTCGCCGACATTTCTAGCGAAGTGATCGAACTGGCTGTTGACGTGGGGCAGGTCGCTTTCCAGCACGCGCAACAGCAGCACGCGCCGTCCATCGGTGATGTCGGCTGGCGGCCCGATCTCGGGCACCGGATGCGCTTCATCACCTGCCGTCTTGAAATTCAGAGTCCAAGTGCTCTTTTCGGCCAGTCCTGACTGACAGTTGAGCTCGACGACGAACGCGAGTGCAGCTTCATCGAAGATGGCGTTGGTCGACTCGATGCTTCGGATGTGGGTCAGCTGTCCATCTTGGTCCAGATCAAAATGCACGCGCGACTGACCGGCGAAAATGTTGTTGTTCTTGGCCGCAGGCGGATAAATCAGCTGGTGGCCACTCTTTTCAATGCAACGCTTCGAGCCGGTCTGGTTGGCGTCCGCCAGCTGGCCTTCGCGTACCAGCAGGTGCCGCTGGATTCCGTCAGGCGTCTCGACCAGCATCTGGCCGACCGGCCGGTCGTTCTGGAATGTAGCGACGTAGCTGGTGCCGTCCGGGTTGCTCTGTCTGCCTTGCCCGGCGCGCTTTCCTGCGCTCCAGCTGCCTTGATAGATCGAGTGGTCCGCGAAGTGCATGACACCGTTGCCGTCATACAGGTTGTTATAGAAATCCCCCTCGTAGCGCTCCCCGTTGCTGCGCTGCAATTCGCCGTGCCCGTTGCGCTTGCCCGCGCTCCAGTGCCCCTGATAGCGGTCACCGTTGCGCCAGGTCATGCTTCCTTCGCCCGCGAACACGCTGTTCGTGAAATTACCCTCGTAGCGCGAGCCATCCCTGAGCGTCGCGACTCCGTGGCCGGACAGCTGGCCGTGCCAGAAATCTCCCTGGTAGCTCGAATCGATCAGGCCGTCCTGCAGCAGTTGCAGCACGCCCGGCCCGAGCAAAAGGCCCTCCTTGCAGCCGCCTGACCATGTGATTGACTGATTCGGTTGCGGGTGAGGGTTAACCGCCTTGCAGCCGTTCTGGTCTGCAATCAGGTTTTCAGCCAGCGCAGGCGCTGCAGCAACGCTGCACAGCGCAAGGCACAGGGCGAAGAAGCGCGCACGCCAGGTCTCAAGAATCATTCACAGGCCCGATGATCTGTCTGCTTGGGCAGGCAGTATCCACGCTGTCGGGTAGCGCAGGCAAGTGTTGAGCTGGGGATGCGACTTTACGCTGGTGTGCGGCACGTCCATCCAAGCCAAGTGGCCATTTTTTTGATAGCTGCAACTCGCCGCGTCGGCATTAGTCATTGCATCGGCCAATCTATACAAAAACTCTACGAGCACCACGCTATCTTCACCACCGATCAGCTCTTGCCTCAAAGCCGCGAGGCCTCAAGCAAAGGCCGATTGTCTCAACACATAAGAGAGCGCACATTGCGGCGCCACGACAAGTCGAGGATGGAGCCTATTGAGTTGAGTTCTGGAAAAGCTATATGCGTCCTCAATCGAGCACCATTTCATTTGTCTGCACGGCCAGTGCAATTGCAACGCTGACCACGTTCCTCCTCCTGGCGCCACCCGAAGGCGCATATGCAGCGCCCGCCTCGGGACAGGCGCCAGAGCCGCCGGCAAATGACGTATCTCCAGGACTGGGGAGCCGGTCCCCTGACAATGGCGAGCCAGGTGCTGTTTCAACTGACACAGTGCAATCGACGGCGTTGCAAGATGGCCCGCCTGCATCGGCGCCTGCAGCAGCGCCATCTCGCAGCCATCAGCCTGACGGGCAAATCGACGCCGCTGTGGTGACCGGTCATCGGATCGATGCAAGCGCGCAAAAGACGGCGGCAAGTGTCGAGCAGATCGGCGGCGAGGCGCTCGAGAAAAATGCTGTCCCCGATATCACGACCCTGATCCAGTCGATTGCTGGCGTGTCTTTGAAAACCGAAGGCGTCGGTCAGACCGAAATCGAGATGCGTGGCATGACCTCGAGCGGCGGCAGTTCCCCGACCTCGGGCTTTTATCTCGACGATATTCCACTGACGCCTCCAGCGGGCGCGCAGAACGGCAAGGTCGTGATTTCCCCCTCACTCTACGACATGGCAGGCGTTGAGGTGCTGCGCGGACCACAGGGCGTGCAGGGCGGCGCGGGCTCGATGGGCGGCGCGATCCGATTGAACACCATGCAGCCGGACACAAGCGGGCCTGGTGCATCGATGCAAAGCATTCTGTCGGGCACTGAAGGTGGCGGTTTTAACCACGCCAATAACGTGATGCTCAATATTCCGCTGGTCGATAACACCATGGCGCTGCGCATGGTGGTGACCGAAGCTTATACCAGCGGCTGGATCGATCGCATCGTGGCAGATCCCTTTCCGGTCGTCAGCAACGGTGGCGGCACGCGTGGCAACGTCATGGCCGCGCCGGTGACCACCAGTTTCCCAGGATCCAATTCAAGCCAGCAATACAACCTGCGCACCAGTTTGCTGTGGAAGCTGACCCCGCAGTTGACGATTACGCCGGCGATCTACTACTTCACCAGCAGTCAGGCGGGCATCAGCGCGTTCGACAGCACGCCTGGAGGCGAGACACATTACCAGCCTTTCAACATCGCAGAACCTTTGACCGACCGCATCGGGATCGCGAGCGTGACGGCCAATTATGCGTTCGACAAGGCCGATCTGACGTGGACCGCATCGTACTGGAACCGTCGCTCGACACAGGTGGAAGATGGCAGTGAAGACTTCAACAATCCTGCCTCGGGCGCGACACTTGCCTCGGAAAAAAATCCGAACGGGCCCCAGCCCGGATACTACGGCGCAACCGGTACGGGCACGGTGGTCGGCACCGAGGACGATCCCTCGCGCCAGGCCACCATGGAGCTGCGGCTCGCCTCGCGCGGCGACGGCCCGTTGACCTTCGTGGTCGGGGCCTACGCGAGCGATTACTCTGCCACCTGGAATTTCTCGGGAATCACGGCGAACCCGTCGGTCTACATGGATCTTGGGACCACTCAGGCGGCGACCACCAACCAGTGGTTTGTGGCACATTCGCCCACCACCACGACCCAGTTCGCGCTGTTCGGCGATGCGACCTATGCACTGGATGATCACTGGAAGCTTGAGGCGGGTGCACGCGTGTTCCGCTATGACTACCAGTTCTCTTCGACCATCACCGGCTGGGGCTCCGGTCTTGGCGCTGCAACGCCCTCAGCCTCTGGACTGATCAGCGAACAAGAGGTCGGCATCAACCCGAAACTTGGCCTGTCCTATGATTTCACGGCCGATCTGATGGTCTACGGCGATGTCGCCCGCGGTGCTCGTCCTGGCGGCGGCAATGCCCTTTACCCGACCACCGGAATTTTCTGGGGACCGGCATATGCGCCTTTGCACTATTGCTGCGGCTGGCCTGCGAGCTACCGGCAAGATGATGTTCTGACCTATGAGGTCGGCGAGAAGGCACGCTTTTTTGATCGTCGGCTGATCATCGACGCGAGTGCCTATTACGAAGACTGGAAGCATCCCCAACTACTCGCCTACCCCGGCGACT
>CAZZVZ010000093.1:0-9738 GCA_964657655.1 Gammaproteobacteria bacterium
CGGGCTCCGGACGCAGCCACCTGCTCAAGGCCTTTGCCACCGACCGAAAGGGTCGCTACGCCAGCGTGAAGGATGGCAGCGAGGTGCCGCAATTCACAGCTGACATCCAGAATTACGCGATCGACGATGTCGACTGCGCCAGCGACGCTCAAGCCAGCGCGCTCTTCAACCTGATCAATCAGTGCCGCGAGCACGCTGCATGTGCCGTGGTGACATCGGCCAGTGCCGCACCAGCCCAGCTGAAACTGCGTGAGGATGTGCGCACGCGCCTTGGCTGGGGCCTGGTCTTTCTGGTCGAACGCTTGAACGACGAGGACACCGAAGCGGCCCTGATCAGCCACGCCAGCCAGCTGGGGCTTGAGCTTTCGCCCGAGGTGCGACGCTACCTGATGACCCATTTCGTGCGCGATCTGCGCTTCTTGACCCATCTCGTGGCCGAACTCGACCGCTATGCGCTTGCCGCCCATCGTCCCGTGACGCTGCCGCTGGTACGCGAATTCATGCGCGACCGGGGCGCGAGCGGCAGCTCAGAGGAGTCCGCACTTGGCACTTGAGCTTGCCCTGTTTGACCTGGACGACACGCTACTGCCGATCGACTCGGACCATGCCTTCGGTGAATACCTGGCTTTGCGCGGGCTGGTCGATCCGCATTCGCACAGCGCCGAGAACGATCGTTTCTACCAGACTTACCTTGCGGGCAAGCTCGATATCCACGCCTACCAGCAGTTCATCCTGGCACCGCTCACGGGCCTGTCACGTGACGAGCTCGACGAACTGCATCAGGGCTACATGACCGACAAGATCCTGCCTGCCATCAGACCCGAGGCACGCGCGCTGATCGAGGCGCACCAGCGCCAGGGCGACCTGTGCGCCATTGTGACGGCCACCAACAGCTACATCACCGCGCCAATCGCGCGCGCCTTCGGCGTCGAGCACCTGCTGGCCACGGTTGCAGGGCTCGAGCAGGGCCGCATCAAAGGCACCGTGGTCGGTGTGCCGTGCTACCGCGAAGGCAAAGTGACACGCGTCAATGCATGGCTTGAGAGCATGGCGCTGTCGCTTTCGCACCTTGCCCGCTCGACCTTCTACAGCGACTCGCACAATGATCTGCCGCTGCTTGAGGCGGTCACTGATCCGGTGGTCACCAATCCAGATAAAAAACTGCGCCAGCAGGCCGAACAGCGCGGCTGGCGTATCCTTGAACTCTTTGAAAACGTCTAGTCGGCGGCCCTGCAATTCGAATGATTAAACGTCTGATCAAGAGACTGTTCAGCTCCAACCTGGCCAAGACCCGGGCCCAGCACAAGAAGCCGCACGGCCCAAAGGTGGTGGCCGCCAAGGACCACGGCATCAACGTGGCGCTGGTTTCAAACAACGCCGTGCGTGTCACCAAAGGGCTGCAGGAGGCCGGTTTTCAGGCCTTCATCGTCGGTGGCGCGGTGCGCGACCTGCTGCTTGGCGTCAAGCCCAAGGATTTCGACGTCGCCACCAACGCGACACCGGAAGACGTGCAAAAGCTGTTTCGCCGCGCGCGCATCATCGGCCGGCGCTTTCGCCTGGTGCACGTGATGTTCGGCAGCGACACCATCGAAGTCTCGACCTTTCGCGCCAACCAGCCCGAACAGGCAGAGACCGACCTGCACGGCCGGGTGCTGCGCGACAACACTTTCGGCGATCAGCAGGCCGACGCCGAACGACGCGACTTCACCGTCAATGCCCTCTATTACGATCCCGCCACCCAGACCGTGATCGATTACCAGAACGGCGTGGCTGACGTGAAAGCCAAGACGCTGCGCATGATCGGCGACCCGGCCAAGCGCTATCGCGAAGACCCGGTGCGCATGCTGCGCGCGGTGCGATTCGCCGCCAAGCTGGGCTTTAGCATCGACGACGCAACGCGCGCGCCGATCGGGGAGCTGGCACCGCTCATGAGCAATGTGCCAGCCGCGCGCTTGTTCGATGAGATGCTCAAGCTGCTGCTCTCGGGCCACGCACTCGCATGTCTGCAGCGGCTGCGTGCCGAAGGCCTGCATCACGGCCTGCTGCCCCTGCTGGACGTGGTGTTCGAGCAGCCAATGGGCGAGCGCTTTGTCACCCTGGCACTTGAATCGACCGACGAACGCATCCGCCAGGGCAAGTCGATCTCGCCCAGTTTTCTGTTTGCCTGTCTGTTGTGGCACGAGGTCCTGAAAAACTGGAACCTCAACAAGTCGCGTGGCGAAACACCGATTCCAGCCCTGCAGCTGGCCATGGACCAGGTGCTCGATGCGCAAACTGAAAGCCTTGCCATCCAGCGTCGTTTCGTGGCCGACATGCGCGAGATCTGGGGTCTGCAGCCACGTCTTGAGCGGCGTACCGGACGGACTCCTTATCGTCTGCTTGAACACCTGCGCTTTCGGGCCGGCTACGACTTCTTGCTGTTGCGCTGCCAGGCAGGCGAATGCGATCAGGAGCTGGGAGACTGGTGGCGCGATTTCGTGGCCGCCGATGCCGCAGGACGTGAAGCGCTGCAGCTGGCGCTGGTCGATAAGCCAGGTGCGAGTAACGCGGCTCCAAAGAGAAAGCGCCGCCGCAGGAAGCCCCGGGGCGACGGCAGCGCGAACACGGACCCAGCAGGCGACGCGACTTCTGGCGAGGTGGCCTCGAGCAGTGACAAGGATGGAGAATGAGCGATACCGTCATCGCCTACATCGGCGTGGGCGCCAACCTGGGCTTTGCACGCGACGCGGTGCTCAATGCGCTGGCCGATCTGGAGCGCCTGCCCGATACCGAATTCGTCCAGGCGTCGAGCCTTTACCGCAGCGCGCCGATCGATGCCGAAGGACCTGATTTCATCAATGCGGTGGCTGAGCTCGAGACATCGCTGAGCGCGCCTGATCTGCTTGCCTATCTGTGGTCGCTCGAGACTCAGGCGGGACGTGTCCGCACCGAACGCAATGCGCCAAGAACGCTTGATCTCGACCTGCTGCTCTACGGTCAGGCCATCATCAAGACCAAGGAGCTGATCGTGCCGCATCCGCGCATGACCGAGCGTGCCTTCGTCTTGCTGCCGCTCCTGGAACTGGCCCCTGAAATCGAGATTCCAGGCGCCGGGCCGGCACGCGAACTGGTCGAGCACGTCGACGACCAGGACGTCGAGCGTCTGACGCCGTAACGCATGTTCGAGCGCTTCAAACATATTGTGGTGGAAGGCGTGATCGGCGCTGGCAAGACGTCGCTCGCCAAGCGGCTGGCCACCTCGGCACGGGCCGAGCTGCTGCTCGAAGACCCCAACGCCAACCCGTTTCTGGAACGTTTTTACCGCGACAGCGCGCGCTATGCGCTGCCGACCCAGCTGTTCTTCCTGTTTCAGCGCGCGACCCAGCTGCGCGAACTGGCGCAGCGCGACCTGTTCGAACACCAGTTCGTGGCCGACTTCCTGCTCGACAAGGACCCAATCTTCGCTTCCTTGACGCTCAACGACGAGGAATTGCAGCTCTACCGGCAGATTTATGCAAGCCTTGCACCCCAGTCGCCGGTGCCCGATCTGGTGATTCTGCTCGAGGCCAAACCCGACACGCTGATCGAGCGCATCGCGCGGCGCGGCCGGCCGATCGAGGCGGCTATCTCCGAGCCCTACCTGTTCGAACTGGCACAGGCCTACACGCGCTTCTTTTACCAGTACAATGCCGCTCCCTTGCTGACCGTCAACACCGAGCACCTGAACCTGGTCGATGACGACGCCGACTACCAGTTGTTGCTGGAGCGTATCGAGAAGATGCGCGGGCGGCGCGAATACTTCAACCGGCTCGACTGACGGCTGAGGTCTGAGGAGAAGCACATGAGCTATCCAACCGCTGCTGCGTCAGCGTCGACGCACAAGAAAGCCGTGACACTCGCGCGTATCGCAGAGATGCACGCGCAAGGCGAGAAGATCGCCATGTTGACCTGCTATGACGCAAGCTTCGCTGCCCTGCTGGAGCGCGCCGGCATTGACGTGATGCTGGTGGGCGACTCGCTCGGCAATGTCCTTCAGGGTCATACCTCGACGCTGCCCGTGACACTCGAGCAGATGGCCTATCACGTGGCCTGTGTCGCGCGTGGCTCGAGCCTGCCCCTCATCGTCGCCGACCTGCCATTTGGCAGCTATCACCAAGGACCTGCCCAGGCACTTGCCAGCGCGGTGGTGCTGATGCAAGCGGGTGCCCATATGGTCAAGCTCGAAGGTGGCACCTGGCTTGCCGAGACGATCCAGTTCCTTTCGGCGCGCGGCATTCCTGTTTGCGCGCATCTTGGTTTCACGCCGCAAAGCGTGCATGCACTGGGCGGCTTCAAGGTGCAGGGCAAGAGCGCCGAAGGCGCCGAGCAACTGCGCCTTGATAGCGCTGCAGTCGCCGCCGCCGGCGCGCGCATGCTGGTGCTCGAGATGGTGCCGTCCCAACTGGCGGCGGATGTCACCCGGACGCTGTCGATTCCGACCATCGGCATTGGCGCGGGCGCCGACTGCTCCGGCCAGGTGCTGGTGCTGCACGATATTCTTGGCATCTTCCCGGGCCGCAAGGCGCGCTTCGTGCAGAACTTCATGGACGGCGCTAACAGCATCGAAGCGGCCGTTACCAGCTACATCAAGGCGGTGCGTGAAGTCACGTTCCCCACCGCTGAACACGGTTTCAGCAGCACGTGAAGGTCGTACGTTCGATCGAAGAGCTGCGCAGCCAGCTGCTCGGCCAGCTGCGCACGGCCTTTGTGCCGACCATGGGCAATCTGCACGAGGGGCACCTGTCGCTGATGCGGCTCGCAAAACGCCACGGCGATCCAGTGGTGGCAAGCATCTTCGTCAACCGCCTCCAGTTCGGGCCGAACGAAGACTTCGACAGCTACCCGCGCACCTTCGAGGCTGATTGCGACAAGCTCGCCAAGGAAGGCGTCTACGTGCTGTTCGCACCTGACGAGCGCGAACTCTATCCAGAACCCCAGGAGTATCGCGTCAGTCCACCATCTGCGCTGGGCGATACGCTCGAAGGTGAGTTCCGACCAGGGTTTTTCATCGGCGTGACGACGGTCGTCCTGAAGCTGTTCTCGTGTGTGCAGCCACGTGCTGCCGTGTTCGGCAAGAAGGACTACCAGCAGCTCATGATCATCCGCAACATGTGCCGCCAGTTCGCGCTGCCGACCGACATCATTGCAGCCGAGACCGTGCGCAGCAATGACGGGCTGGCACTATCCTCGCGCAACGTCTATCTGTCACCCGAGGAACGCGCCGAAGCACCATTGCTGTTCCAGACGCTGAAACAGGTTCGTGAGCAGACCCTTGAGGGAGATGGCCAGCAGCACCAGATCGAGGAGCGTGCTGTCAGCGCACTGCGCGCACGTGGCTGGGCACCGGACTATGTTTCGCTGCGCAAACAAGCCGATCTCCAGTCGCCCACCCGCGATGAGATCGACGCGAAGGTGCCCCTCGTCGTGTTAGCTGCTGCACGCCTCGGCAAGACCCGGCTGATCGACAACCTCGAAGTCTGAGCCCGTGGTGTACTCAGCTCTTGGCGGCACCGCCTGTTCTACGAAAACTCGGCGCCGCCCAAGTAACGGTATTTCAACGATCCCATATCGACTGCGGATTCAACCGGTCGGTCGAACTCGATCAACAATCAGCCGAGAGATCAACTGCAACGGTGGCCGCGAGGGCTACCGGGCCGGCCAGGCAGATGCAGCGGCTTGGGACCGCGCTCACCAACCAGGGTGTGTGACACCGATCGCACTAGCGAAGTGGAAACTGGCCACCGTCCGCCACTGCGATGAGCGCTCTGCGCAAGTCAGCTGCGATTGCGTTCGGTGAAACTCTTGCAAGTACCAACTCAGAGAATCTAGTCATTCCCAAGCTGTATTTGACCGATGAGATCCTCGTAGTCTCACCCACAGTCGACCTCAGCTCGAGATAGTCGCCCCACCGCCTATATCTCAGTTCTGCCACATCCTTCCACAAAAGAAATCTAGGCGTCCCCATCAGTCGCCCCGATAGGATGCCTTCATCTGACACAAGATGCCAGTGACGAAAATAGTCGACGCAATAGTAGACGCTAAACAGCCCGAAGAGACCGAACACAGACAAGGTCAAAATCATCATAGGCGGATTGTCTGGGTAGACCCGTCCGAATAGAGCCCATGCGAAGGCGGACAAAAAAAAGCCGGCGCCGGCGATATAAATTACCAGCGCCTCGACCGGTGGTTTCAGCAAATTGATTTCGTCAGGCGGCCTCGACTTGCGCGTCGAACGGCGCATCCAGACCCCAAAGAATGCGAGGAGCACGGGCACCGCCCCGTATTGCACAAACCCCAGCCAGAAGCCGTGATGAATCAATGTCTTCGATTAGGTGATTGAGCGTGACGCTTTGGATGTGCAGAAGGAACCATCCAGGCCATCGTAGCGCTTCATGCTATCTGAGTGGCTCAATGCTGCACGCTTAGGGCCAGCATCACGGCCACTCCCAGCATCAACAACGCGAACGCGCGAATCAAAGTATGCGCGGGCAAGACACCGCTAACTGCGCGGCCCGCGATCATGCCCCCAAGCGATCCGGCGATGAACAGTAGACCAATGGAATCGAGCACTGCGCCCTTGATCAACGCGCTGGCAATCGACGAGACCGCGATCAGCGCAATGGCAAGAAGCGAAGTGGCAATGATCTGGTGAGCCTTCACATCGCTAAAGCGGGCCATGGCCGGCACGATCACGAAACCGCCTCCAACACCAAGCAGTCCGGAACAAAGACCCGCGACAGCGCCGATTGAGCCGACTGTCAACGCGCATGCCGTGGTCCACCTGAGTCTTCCAGTTTCCGGATTGATACGACACGGCAGACCGGCGCCGCCGCTGGTGTGTTCGCGTGCGAGCGTCGAACGCATGGTGCCAGCCAGCATGCGCACGGCCACGATGACCATCACCCCACAAAATATCCAGGTCAGTTCGCGACGCGGAACAATCCCCGCCAGCACCACCCCAAATGGCGCGGCGATGCATCCGACGGCCGCCATCACCATCGCTGCGCGATAGCGCACCTGGCGTTTCTTGATGCCGTGGTAGCCACCGATGGCAGCAGCGCCCCCGACTGCAAACAGCGCCACCGGCGCTGCAGCAGAAAGCGTCCATCCGAGACCCAGCACAAGAGCGGGCACGGCCAGGATGCCGCCGCCGGCGCCCGTCAGCCCGAGGATGAGGCCAATACCAACACCCAGGATCAGGGCTTCGATGACAATCGACATGACAACTGGAGGGGAAATAGCGCGCGGCGAGGCGGCCTGCGGCAGAGCTGACAACAGAACTTGGTACGTGGCATACCGTATGGTCGAACATCTCGCGCGGCGTGGCAACCTGAAGTGGATCAGGCGCGCAGCGTCGCGCGAGCGACGTCACGCCGTGACATCACGCGTGCAGCATCGCGCAGCGGCTCAGGCGCGAATCACGCGCACCGGATTGGCCTTGGGAGGATCCGGAAATACCGTCGCAAGCCGGTTGTCGGGGAGCAGCAGCCCGCGTTCTGCGACTTCCATCAGGACGGTGCGAAAGTCGGTGGTGACCGGCACATCGCGTCCCTCGTAGAGATGCTGAGAATCGAGGCCCGGCCACTGGCCGTACACCTTGCCGCCAGCGACAGGGCCGCCCATGACCCACATGACGTTGCCGTGGCCATGGTCAGTGCCGCCATTGCCGTTCTGCTTCACGGTGCGCCCGAACTCAGACACGACCACGATGGTGGTGTCGTTGAGTGTCGCACCAAGCCCCTGGCACAGCGTCAGCAGCCCGTTGCCGAGCTGCCCGAGCCTGGTGGCAAGCTGACCCTTGGCGTTGCCCTGATTCGCATGCGTATCCCAGCCGCCCACAGCCATGAACCCGAACTCGACGCGTGGATCATTGCGCATCAAGGTCGCAAGCCGCGCTGCATCACCGCTGAAACCGCCAGGTAGCGGCGCACCGTTGTTAGCAGTCTTGTCTTCGTGATCTGAATCACCGCTTTGCAGCGAGTCCATCATTTCCTTGTGCGACGTCTGGGCGTCCTGGTAAGCATGCGACAGCCGGTCATCACCCTGGTACATGGCGGCGAACGCGCCACCAACACCCGGCCGGTCAAGCACCGTCGGTTTACCTGCAGCGCCACCGCTTGGAAGATTCGAGACACTGACCGGACCGGCGTAAATGCGCGGCAGAGTCGGCCCAACCGATACCGCGCGGGTTGGCGTGGCGACTTGTCCGGGTGCGAGGGTCTGGCCGGCGAGGCGATTCATCCAGCCATCGGTGGTGCCTTTTCGGCCTGGTGTTCCTGACTCCATATAGTCTTGCGCGTCGAAGTGCGAGCGCGTGGCGTCCGGTGAGCCTGCTGCGACCACAAACGCCAGATGCTGCGACTGCCACATGGGCATCAGCGATGCGAGGGCGGGATTAAGACCGAAGCGTCCGTCCAGATCGAGTGCGCCGCCGTCCTGACCCGGCTTGGCCAGCGCGATACTGCTGCGCGCTGCGTAGTAGCCGGCGTCGTTGTAGGGCACCACCACGCTCAAGCCGTCGACTGCGCCGCGCATGAACACCACAATCAGACGTCGCCTGGATGGTGCGGCAGAGTCGCTGATCGCGGCCATTGCGCTGCGCCCCACGGGCAGCATCAGACTGCCGGCGGCGAGCGCCAGGGCACCTGTGAAATCACGACGTTTCATAACAATTCTCCTGCTCACCGATTCATGAAGTCCGGACTACCCAGCACCAGCGCCGCCTGCAGCCTGGGATCGCTGCTGGCAATGGTTTCACGGGTGTGCTCCGAAATGGCGGGGCCGAGCGTCGTCAACAGCATCGACGCATCGAGCGGCTGATTGGGTTGACGCGACGCGCCGTCACTGAAACCGACACCACGCACGCCCGCCAGGTTGTTCTGGTTGTTCGCGCTGTTCGGGTTCTGATTGTTGCCGCCACCCGGCAGGCGTCCGGTCGCGACCTGGGTGGCAAAGCCGATGCGACGCGTCAGCGCATCCGGATTGAGCCAGGCGTCGGTGGTGTTCTTGAAACCGTCCGGCGTCTGGCAGCCATAGAGCGGCTCACCCAGCTGATTCAGCACGCCTTGCAGCGGCCGCGGGTTGCCGACCTCGAGGCCGCTGGCGCGCAGCGTCGAGACCACATACTCGAACGGCGTCTTGAACTTGGGCTGATTGAGCGCGTCGACCTGGAACTCGTGGCTCTTCAACAGCACGTACATGACAGCGCGCAGGTCACCGTTGGTGGCCATGTAGCGCTCGCTCATGCGCTGCACCAGAGCCGGCGGTGGATCGTCGGACACGAAGTACTGCGCCAGCTGGAAACTGATGTGGTGCGCCGTCTTGGGACTCGCTGCCAACACGTCGAGTGCCCAGTCACCTTCGGCCTGGCCGCGCGGTGCCACGTGATAGCCAAGCCAGGTCTTTTCGTTCCAGTCGTGACGACGCTCGTCGAAACGGAAGGTCTGTTCGCTTTGCGTGTCCTTCGGGTCGAAGGTCCAGCCCGTCAGAATGCGCGCCAGCTCGGTGACGTCCTTTTGCGTATAGCCAGCATCAACGCCGAGCGTGTGCAACTCCATCAGTTCGCGCGCATAGTTCTCGTTCAGCCCGGAAGCCTTGCCCTGGCCGCCGCCGGGCGGCTGAAAGCCAGGCGCGGTCGAGACCCAGTTATCGAGATAGAACAGCATCGCCGGGTGATGCGCGGTAGCGCCGAGCAGCTGGCGGAAGTGACCCAGCACATAA
>CAZZVZ010000094.1:0-9574 GCA_964657655.1 Gammaproteobacteria bacterium
GGGATTGGCACTCATGCGCTTTTCGCCCCTGGGTGCCAGATCGGCGAGTTCGGCGCGTAGCCGGCCGCGGTCGTCAAAAAGCTGCTCGGGCGCATAGCTCTTGAGCCAGTCCTCCAGCATGCCCAGGTGCGCGCGTGGCGCCTTCTCTGATACGTCGAGCGGAATCTGGTGTGCGCGCCAGGTCCCTTCAACCGGTTTGCCATCGACCACCTTGGGACCGGTCCAGCCTTTGGGCGAGCGCAGCACGATCATCGGCCAGCGCGGATAGCCTGCGGGCGCTGCCGCTTTTGCCTGCTGCTGAATCGACTGGATCGAGGTGATGCAGCGGTCCAGCGCGCCGGCCATATCTTGGTGCATCTGCGCTGGATCATGGCCCTCGACATACACCGGCTCGTAGCCATAGCCACGCATCAGCATGTCGAGTTCCTCGTGGGGCATGCGTGCCAGCACGGTCGGGTTGGCAATCTTGTAGCCATTGAGGTGCAGAATCGGCAGCACGGCACCATCGGTTCGCGAATTGAGGAACTTGTTGGAATGCCAGGAAGTGGCAAGCGCGCCGGTCTCCGCCTCGCCGTCGCCGATCACGCAAGCCACGATGAGACTCGGATTGTCAAAGGCTGCACCGAAGGCATGACTGAGCGAGTAGCCAAGCTCGCCTCCTTCGTGGATCGAGCCCGGGGTCTCGGGCGCTGCGTGACTGGGGATTCCGCCTGGAAACGAGAATTGCTTGAACAGCTTCTGTAGACCCTGTGTGTCTTCGGTAATGTGCGTGTAGATCTCGCTGTAGGTGCCTTCCAGATAGGCATTTGCCACCACTGCGGGACCGCCATGACCCGGGCCCGAGATGTAGATCATGTTCAGGTCGTATTGCTTGATCACGCGGTTCAGATGCGCGTAGATGAAGTTCTGCCCGGGCGTCGTGCCCCAGTGGCCGAGCAGTGACTTCTTGATGTGCTGAAGCGACAGTTTCTCCTTCAAGAGCGGGTTGTCGAGCAGGTAGAGCTGGCCGACACTCAGATAGTTTGCTGCGCGCCAGTAGCGGTCGATTCGTTCTAGCAACTCGCTCGAAATTGCATTGCTCATAGGGGGCCCGGAAGTAGGTGGTTGATGTTGCGAAAGGATCACTCGGGTGGTGCCAAAAGCGCTTGCGCCTGCTGCGCAATCACCAGGTCTTCGTCGGTTTTGATCACCCGTATCATGACCTTGCTAGAAGGCTTGGAAATGACATCCCGGCCGGCCTGGTTGGCTGCGGGATCAAGACTGATGCCAAGGAAATCCAGGCCATCGCAGATCTGGCTGCGAATCTGCGGCGCGTTCTCGCCAATGCCGCCGGTAAACACCAGCGTGTCAAGACCGCCGAGCGCTGCTGCGTAACTGCCGATGTAGCGTTTCACCCGGTAGCAGAACATCTCGATCGCCGCGCCTGCCGTGGGGTCTGCTGCGCGCGCCTTGAGCAGTTCCTCCATATTGCCGCCGTGGCCTGCCATGCCCTTCAGACCCGACTCCTTGTTGAGCAGCTGATCGACCTTATCGAGCGCCATGCCCCGATGCCGGATGAGTTCGAGCACCGCAGCGGCATCGATATCGCCCGCGCGACTGGCCATCACCAGTCCGGAGTCTGGCGAGAATCCCATGCTGGTATCGAGACTGGCGCCATTCTTGATGGCAGCAACACTCGCCCCGCTGCCGAGATGGGCAACAATCAGGCGTGCATGCTGTTCTACGGTCTCGAGTTTTTCGAGCTGCTGCACGATGTAGGTGTAGGACAGCCCGTGAAAGCCAAAGCGCCTGATGCCACGTCGTGCATATTGCGCCGGCAGGGCGAACTCGGCAGCACGCGCTGGCATGGTTTGATGAAAAGTCGTGTCGAAGGCTGCAATCTGCGGGATCGACGCGAGACGCTGGCGAAAGAAGTCGATCGCAGCCAGCGCCTGAGGCATGTGATCAGGAGCCAGGTCGACCAGTTCGCGCAATGCCGTGATGGCCTGCTGGTCCAGCGTTTGTGCTTCGGTGAAGCGCATGCCGCCATGGACCACGCGATGCGCAATGCACTGCAGCTGTTCGACCCTGAAGCGCGCCAGGAAGGCATCAAGAATGCTTGCCAGCGCCTTGCCAGGGTCATCGGCAGATGTTTTCGTCTCCTCTGGCACAGCCTGATCGGCGAATTGAACGGTCATGACGGCATCGTTCGCGCCGATGTTCTTGACCGATGCACTAAAGACGCTCGCCAGATCCCGCCGCCGGTCGAAAGCTTCCACCTTGAGGCTCGAAGAGCCGGTATTGACGGTCAGGATGAGAGATTCGACCACACGTTCTCCGGAAAAAAATCGGTCAGTCACGCATGTTGTGGCGAATCGCCCGTGCTTGCCAGCGCCCAGAGGACCGTTTACGCCCCGAACCTTTGGTCAGGCCCGCAAATATCGCGCCGCGCGAGCAGCGCTGTCAGGTCTGGCTGGAAAGAACGAAGTGCGAGGTGGTGAGCGTTTTTTCGCCCTGCCAGCGGTATGCGACCAGCGGCCCGTCGGCGGCTGCCGAATAATCGACACAGGCCACGTCGGCCGCCTGCGGGGCTGGGGTGCCTCGCATCCAGTAATGGCCGATGAAGATCGGCGCGCCGTGATCCCGCGCGGGAAGCGCGTCGGGCGGCAGCGGCGTCGCGGGAATTCCTGCCAGGTCGCGCTGGTCCACGATCGCAATATCGCGGTAGGTGGCGGGGGGCTCGAGCCACCAGCGGGTACGAACCCTGTAGCGCTTGAAGCCATCGTGGTCGAGGAACGACGCCTGTTCCGGGAGCGGCGTCTCGAGTCCCTTGATCAGGCCCTCCATGGCGGCCCATTGCGGGCTGCCCTTGTCGTAGGAGGCATAAAGAAAGCTGCGGTCCATTCGTTCGCCGTTCCAGAACTCGCGCGTGACGAGATCCACATATGGCTGGTGCCACCAGGCATGCACCACCCGGATCACCCCCAGATCCAGAAAAGGCGGCAGCGTCTTGAACCAGTCGAGCAGATCCAGGTAGCGGGCAGAGCCCTCCACGGCTTGGTTCAGGAACTCGCGGTGCTGGGCGATGTTCTTCGGGTTGTGTCGCCGAAGAAACTCGCCAGGCTCATCGCGCCTCGCCGTGGCATACCCGATGGCATTGAACTCGTGATTGCCCATCACACAAAGAGCGTCGCCCGCGTCGCGCATGCGCCGCACAATATCGATGGTTTCGAGCTGGCTTGGACCCCGATCGATGAGATCGCCGAGGAAGATCGCCTGATGGCCGGCAGGAGGCTTCCAGCTCGTTCCTTCGCGGTAGCCGAGTTTTCTGAGCAGCGACTTGAGTTTCTCGGCGTGGCCGTGAATGTCGCCAATGACGTCGTAACAGAGCATTGCGGTATTTGACCTGTTTTTAAGGCGCTGCGGGGCAGCTTGGCGCAGCGCGGACAAACTTAGTTACAAGTGAATTGTCGCGGGCACGCCACATGCGAATCAAGGTGCGTGTCAATCAGACAGGAGAGCACCATGAAACACCTACGAAAAATCATCATGTTGGTTGCAGCTGTTGGATTTGCCGGCGTGGCGTTGTCCGGTTGCGTCGTCGTCCCCGACCGGCCTGCTTACGGCTACGGGTACGGCTACCACCACGGTTACTGGGAACGCTAGCCTTTGCGTGCCCCGAATTCGCCGGCTCGGCGATTCGGGGGCAAACCGCAGTTGGCCGGGTATCTTTAGGAAGGCACGCTACTTTTCGACCGCGCTGGCCGTCTTCCTGAACGAATAATTCCTGTTGCCGATGAAATTCCACAGTGCGCTTAGGATCGTGAGCACAAATCCACCCACGTAGGTGGCGCGTTCATGGCTCATGCTGGTCGACCAGCGCAACAAATAGACCACCAGCGGCAGCAGCAGGATCGACACACCGATTCCGACGCTGTACACGCTCACAGTACGCAACCACTCGCGCAGATAGTTTCCCGAGGTCCGGAAAACAAACCACTTGTAGCCGAGAAAGGCGACGGTGATATTGATGATGCTCGACAGGACACTGGCGATCACATAGCCAACCTGTGGAAACTGCTTTGCCAATAGAAAATTGAACAGCGCAAACACGCCATAGCCAAAAAACGTGTTCCAGACCCCGACCACCAGGAAGCGGCCAAACTCGCGCGAAGGCATGCGCGCAAGAAGTCTTTGGAGCGGCGGTCGGCGCTTTTCACTCATAGACGCTGGCATTCGAGGGGGACACGGCGCTGCGCGAAAACCGCGGCGTATCGCCGTTAGCTCACGGGTACGTGAGGCCTGCCATTGTAGGTGGCCTGTGACATCCAGTCGAACCACTTGCGCATCGCCACCACTTCGAGTCCGGCCGAAAAGGCCACTCGATGCAAGTGCCCGGTGCGGTTATCTGCATGTAAAAGCCGGCGCTCAGGCGATGGCTCACGAAAATTGGCAGAATACGGCGACCAGCAGTCGCTTCGTTTGGACTGGCAACCACGTGAGGAAGGGGTGATCGGATGGCAAAAGCATCGACGGGCAGGTTGCGACCATCGGGCCATGCATGATTGAGATCGATAAAGGCCCGGCGTTGGCCCCGCTCATTAGCGTAGTGACACCATGCTTCAACGAAGAAGATAACGTGGTCGAGCTATGCGCTCGCATTCGCGCCGTATTCGACAATCTTCCTGAGTACCGCTACGAGCAAATTTTGATCGACAATCGTTCGACGGACCGCACGGTCGAACGGGTCAAGCTTCTTGCTGCCCAGGACAGACGTATCAAGTTGATCGTCAACATGCGAAATTTCGGCCATATCCGCTCGCCGATGCACGCAGTCCTTCAGGCGAACGGTGCCGCAATCATTGGTATGGCATCTGACCTGCAAGATCCTCCCGAGCTGATTCCGCAGTTCCTTGCGAAGTGGCGCGAAGGTTTCATGGTGGTAGCCGGTGTCAAGGCAGAGAGCCATGACAGCTTTCTGATGAAGAGGGTGCGCAGCAGTTACTATCGCTTCCTGGGTTATATCTCGGAAGTTCCCCTCATCAAGGACTTCACGGGCTTCGGTTTGTACGACCGTCGCGTGATGGACGAACTGCGCAAGCTCGAAGATCCCTACCCGTATTTTCGCGGCATGATTTCCGAACTCGGCTTTCCCGTCGCAGAGATTCCCTTCATAAAGCCGGCTAGAACCCGCGGTATCACCAGCAACAATTTTTTCACGCTGTATGACATAGCGATGCTCGGCATCACGACGCACTCGCGTGCGCCGATTCGACTTGCGACGATGGCGGGTTTCTGCCTGGCGGGGACTAGTCTGCTGCTATCGCTGATGTACCTGCTCCTCAAACTGATTTTCTGGAACCGGTTCGCCCTTGGAGAGGCGCCAATCCTCATCGGCATATTTTTCTTCGCTTCAGTGCAGCTGTTTTTTATCGGACTGATCGGGGAATACATCGGTGCGATTCACACTCAGGTGTTGAAACGCCCCCTGGTGGTCGAGTTCGAGCGAGTGAATTTCGATGACCCACCAACCGAGTAGTGGCATTTGTTCGCCGGAACAATTCTTTTCGGCCCCTCCCTGGCCACCACTTGCACGGATCTCCTGTCTGTCAACCAGATCATTGCTGTCGCGGCGGCAGTAGCCCGTCGCAAAGGCGGTACCATTCGAGGTTGCAATCAAGTTACGGCGTTGCGTCGTGTCAACCTCTGATCTCAGGGGTCGCCTCGGCGCGATTTCAGGTCACTTACTGAGATAGGTTACACATGCGGGTCGCGGATTACATCATGGAACGGCTGGTCGAACTGGGCGTTCGTCAGGTTTTCTTCCTTCCAGGTGGTGGCGCAATGCACCTGAATGACGCGCTAGCCCAGAATCCCCAATTGGAGTCTGTGCTGTGCTTGCATGAACAGGCTTGCGGGATTGCGGCTGAGTCTGCGGGGAAGCTGCTGGCCGGGCCAGCAGCGTGCCTCGTAACAAGTGGCCCGGGCGCAACCAACGTCGTTACGGCTACTCTCGCTGCTTGGCTTGATTCAACTCCCGTGTTTTTCATGTCGGGACAAGTGAAGACCGCCGACTTGAAGACCGGAACGAAACTTCGCATGTTAGGCGTGCAAGAAGCCGACATCGTTTCAATCGTCTCCCCGATAACGAAGATGGCGCTGACTTTAATGCGTGCCGATGACGTGGCCTACGAATTCGACCGGCTCGAGCATGCTGCGCTGGCCGGTCGGCATGGTCCCGTGTGGCTCGACGTGCCGCTCGATGTTCAAGCAGCAGAGATCGATCCAAGCGCACTGCGGCGTTGGGAGCCGTCTGCACCGAGCGCGGAACCTGACCTCACCACCGAAGCCGCCCAGGCGCTAGCGCTCATTGCTGGTGCCGAGCGCCCGATAATCATCGCAGGCAGCGGTATTCGCCTATCGGACGCCGCTCATGAATTCAGGGCGTTCTTCGAAAGACTCGGTGTACCGGTGGCGACCTCATGGCTCGCCATGGATCTGGTCGAAGACGACCATCCGTTGTACGCTGGAAGACCTGGATCGATTGCGCCGCGCTGGGCCAACTTTGCGCTCCAGAATGCGGATGTGGTGTTATCGATCGGTTGTCGACTTGATATGGCGATGACGGCCTATTCTCATGAACGTTTCGCCCGCGGCGCGAAGAAAGTCATTGTCGATATTGATCCAGCGGAAATCGGCAAAATGCGCATGAAGGTTGACCTGCCGATCATCGCTGACGCCAAGGCATTCATCCGCGCCGCGAGTGCCGCACTGGAGTCTGTCGGGAATCCTTCGAACTGTGCCGCCTGGATCGAGCAAATTGCCCGTTGGAAAGATCAATATCCCCTCGTGCTCCAAGAACATCGCAAAATTGAGGGGCCGCTCAGTCTCTATCACTTCGCCGACGTGATGTCCGATTGCTTGAGTGAAAATGACATCATTGCCACCAGTGCTGCTGGCTTTTGTTCCGAACTTTTCTTGCTTGTGATTCGACTAAAGCGTGGGCAGCGTTGTTACCACAATCGTGGCACCGGTTCGATGGGATTCGGGCTGCCCTCCGCGATAGGAGCGTGTATCGCATCAGACCGAAAAAGAACTATTTGTCTTGAGGGTGACGGAAGCCTGCAGATGAATGTGCAGGAACTCGCCACGCTCGCCGCATTGCAGCTTCCTATCAAGTGTTTTGTGATTAATAATCAGGGCTACGCGTCGATCCGTTCTTCTCAACGCGGTTACTTCAACCGCTTGATCGGCGCCGACTCGACCAGTGGCATGGCGCTGCCCGACCTCTCGAAACTTGCCGACGCTTATGGCATCCAGTACTTGCGTATCGAAAACGCCGAGAATCTGGCTTCCAAGCTCGAAAAGGTCCTTGCAACGTCGGGACCCGTGTTATGCGAGGTCATCGTGTTGCCTGAAGAGCCTCGCATTCCGAGGGTGGTGACAAGCAAGGGCGCCGACGGGACATTGACTTCGTCACCACTTGAGGATTTGTTCCCGTTCCTGGAGCGGGAAGAACTACGTCGAAATATGTATATCCCGCTCATCGGCAATTAGTTTTGCCGCCTGGTTCCAAAGATCTCGCTCACAACACCATGAAAAAAAAATCAAAAACTTCGGTAGGGGTTGCTCAAGCTGCTGGTGCTGACGCCCCAGCTTTGCACCTGTCGGCCAACGAATACACCCAGCGCAATAGCAGGGAGGCCGAGATTGATGCGAGGCTCAAGGACCTTAATAAAGAGTTCCTCGGTATTCTTGGTAACAGGGCCTGGAACTGGGATATGCAGGTGCTCTTAAAGCGGCAAGTACTCAGCCGCATCATTCACTACTACGAAATCTATCAGCACATCCTTCCAGTTTCCGGGTCGATTCTCGAGTTTGGTGTGCAATGGGGTGCCACGATGGCAACTCTGATTTCTTTAAGAGGGATGTTCGAGCCCTTCAATCACGCCCGCCGCATCATTGGATTCGACACCTTTGAGGGGTTCAAGTCGGTATCAGAACAAGATCTGCATTTTTCGAAGCAGGGCCAATACACTGTTGAAGCAGGGTACGAGAAGAAACTCGAAGAGATCCTTGCTTTGCATGAGGAGCTATCTCCCATCAGCCACGTCAGAAAATTCGAGTTGGTAAAGGGAGACGGCATGACGACGATCCCTAAATACATCGCCGAAAACCCTCATCTAGTGGTTGCATGTGCGATATTTGACTTCGATATCTATAAGCCCACCAAAACGGCTATTGAAGCGGTGTTGCCGCGACTCACAAAGGGTTCTGTGCTGGTGTTTGATGAGCTGAACTGCAAGCATTTTCCAGGCGAGACCCAAGCGGTTTTGGAAACGATTGGCCTCAATCGGCTGCGCCTCAAGAGCGATCCGCATCAACCCTACACGTCATTCGCAATCTTCGAAGGCTAATCGCTGCTGGCCCGCTGCCACAGCTGATTGACGCGGGTTGCAGCGCTATGCGCTTAGCGCCTGCAGCATGTCGAGCGCCTCCCAGAAACCCTGGCCATGATTCTTGTGGCCCTGCCACACTTCCGGGATGAAGCTGATGTGCGGATAGCGGGCGATCTGCTTCCAGGTCTTGGGCCAGTCGACATCTCCAGTTCCCATCAGCACGCCTTCGCCGTTGACACCTGCAGCATCGGCCACGTGCAGATGCGCCGAGTGGGGGAGCAGTTCGCCAAGCGCTTCCTGAAAGTCGAGCTTGAAGTGGCTGCATGTCATCGACAGATGCGACAGGTCAAGGCAAAGGCGTAAACCCATATCCTTGGCCCTGGCGGCCAGTTCGCTTGGCATCATGAATATGTTCTGGTGCCGCTGTCCGCCGAAATGCCAGGGGAAGGGCGCCATGTTCTGCGGCGTCAGTTCAGTCGAGCCAAAATCGATCTTGGAGCACGACTCCGCGTAGCGCCGATACAGCTCCTCGCGATGCGAAACAGGGAAGGGCGCGTCCATCGAAAAGCCACCCACGTTGGCGACAATCAGGGCCGAATCTGCATCTGGAAAGAATTCGCGGATCTGCTCGGTCGCTTCGACCACGCGCTGAATATTGTCGATCGAGCGCTGGCGATAGGCCAGGTCGTCGGACGTGACGTCGAGCAGCTCGCTGTTTTCGAACAGTTCGGGCGCATGCACCACCAGTCGCTTGCACTCGACGCGTTCGAGATACTTCGATGGGGTCAGCGACAGGTCGCGGTAGGACAGGTGAAACTCGTACAGATCGGGCGTGACCCAGTTGAGATAATTGCGAAAGTCATGGTAGCGCACCGGCACGCCCCACAGCACCGGGAAGGCATAGCTGCGTCGCGCGAAACTCTGCTCTGAAAGATCGCCCTCATAGAGGAAATCGCCGGGCCGGATATTGCGGCTTGAAGTCCTGCCCACCAGGTCGGCAAGCCGGTAGGGTGCCAGGCCCTGGCCAGGACTCGCAATCCGCAAGGCACTCTCCTGGATGATTTCGCCGGCCTTGATGGCGCGTGCGGCGATCACACTCTTGCTGAGATTCTCCCGGTTGAGCAGTTCGCCTTGGCTTGGGTGACGGCCCGGTCCGCTCCAGGGGAGCGCCTGATCGACCTGACGAATGCCGTGTA